>JBOGMR010000724.1:0-2735 GCA_050746825.1 Bryobacteraceae bacterium
CGTCAGGCATGGCAGAGGCTGTTGCGCGTGCTCGGGCATGAGCTCAACAACTCCCTCGCGCCGATCCGTTCGATCGCGGGAAGCCTGGAGACACTGCTCGCGCGTGAGCCGCTGCCGGAAGACTGGCGCGAGGATACGCGGCGCGGCGTGTCGGTGATAGCCGGGCGCTCCGAATCGCTCAGCCGATTTATGGAGGCGTACTCAAAGCTGGCGCGGCTGCCGCAGCCGAAGCTGCGCAACGTCGACGTGGACGCCTGGGTGCGGCGCATCGCGGGCCTCGAGACGCGCAAGCCGGTGCTCCTCGCGCCGGGGCCAACGGTGATCATCCAGGGCGACCCCGATCAGCTCGATCAGCTTCTCATCAACCTGATTCGGAACGCGGTGGACGCGGCCTCCGAGACCAAAGGCGGGGTCGCGACCGGATGGCGGAGGAACGGAGCCTACATCGAAGTATGGGTCGAGGACGAAGGCCCGGGGCTCCCCAACACCACAAACCTGTTCGTGCCGTTCTTCACCACCAAGCCCGGGGGCACCGGGATCGGTCTGGTGCTGAGCCGGCAGATCGCCGAAGCGCATGGCGGAACGCTCACGCTGGAGAATCGCCGCCGCGGTTCCGGCTGTCAGGCGACGTTGCGCTTGCCACTCTGAAGATTCGTGTGGTGGCCCTGTGGCGGGGCACAAGACCGGTGTGGGGAGTCTGTCATCCGCGCGTAACGCTGGTTCGGATATAATTCCTCTTCCTCATGAAGGGCTTCGCATTATTTGTCGTATTCACTGTCTGCTGCGCGGGACAGACGATCGAGCAGCCCACGCGTGCCGTAACCGATCCGGGCGTGGTGACTACGCGGCAGGCGATCACACCGGCCGGAGTGCCGTCCATCTTTCAGGGACGCGTCTATGGCGTCGCGTGGGGCCTCTCGCGGGCGGGCGCGAGCAGCGAACTATGGGTGCTTCACGCGTCGGAGGTCTACCGGCTCGACTGGAAGAACAATCGCGTGGTCGCGCGAGTTCCGCATGGAGGAATTCCAGGCAACCAGTCCATTCAGACCGACCCGGTTACAGGCGCGGCGATGATCGGCCAAGGCCTTCGCGAGCCGGGTCGAGGCGGGGCAGCGAGGGTGCGGCTTGCTGTGATCGACGGAAGTGCCCTGCGGCCCGTCGCCTCCGGACTTGGTAGTTATCAACCCGGCGCTCTCTCGATCGCCGCCGAAGACAACGCATCGGGACGCCGATATGCCGCCGTGCCCCTCGCGTGGGAAAACAAGCTCGCCATCATCGATGTGAAGAGCGGCGCGGTTGTGAAGCAGGTCGGCACGGGCATCGCGCCGTTTGCGGCTGCGATCGATCGTAAGGGCGCTGTCGCGTATGTCAGCAATCTGGGAGGCAGGCCTCCGAAACCGGCGGAGCGTTATGCGGCGCCGGCGCAGAAGCCGGACGAGAAAGTTGTCGTGGACGGCCGCGGGGTTGCCTCAACAGGCACGATCACTCGCGTGGACATTGAAGCCGGCCAGGCAACTCACACGATCGCGGTGGGGCTGCATCCGACTGCACTCGCCCTCGACGAGCCCCGCCGGCGTCTCTATGCCGTAAACGGAAACACCGACAGCGTCTCGGTCATCGACACCACGCGGAACGCAGTCGCCCAGACCATCGAGATTCAACCCTTCTCCGGGAAGGTGCGTGGGATCGCGCCCACCGCGATTCAGGTTTCGCCCGATGGCCGCACGCTGTTCGTGGCCTGCGGAGGGATCAATGCGGTTGCGGTCGTCGAGGCAGCGTCGGGAAGGCTCCGCGGCTTGATTCCTACCGGCTGGTATCCGAACGGGCTGGCAATCGACGCCTCCGGGCAGTACCTCGCGATCTCTTCGCTTCTGGGAGCCGGATCGGGCTGGCGCGACGCTCCCGCCAAGCGATTCGTCCACGCGCACCGCGGGTCAGTCGCAGTGGTGGCGATGCCGGATGAGTCCCAGCTCGCCAACTACACGACTGCGGTAGCGGAAAACAATCGCCTGCGTCTCGCGGGCCGTGGGCCGTCGGAGACTCGAGCTGCCGCGCGCGCTGTACGCCCGGTGGCGATTCCCGCGCGCTCCGGCGAGCCGTCGCTGATCGAGCACGTTGTTTTCGTGATCAAGGAAAACCGCACTTACGATCAAGTGCTCGGCGATATGAAGAAGGGAAATGGCGACCCCTCGCTCGTAATGTTTGGCGAAGACGTCACGCCGAATCAGCACCGGCTTGCCGACCAGTTCGTCCTGATCGACAATTTGTATGCGACAGGCGGCAACAGCGCCGACGGGCACCAATGGCTGACGCAAGCCAACGAGACCGAGTACTGTCTCTGGCCGGGGTATCAGGGGCGAAGTTATCCGTTCGACGGAAGCGATCCGATGGCTTACTCGTCGGGAGGGTTCTTGTGGGACTACGCGCTCGCGCGCGGACGCACCGTCCGCGTGTACGGCGAGTATGCCGGACGCACGAGCCAGCCGGCCGCCACCCGGCTCGGCCTGTTGCGCAAGTGGGAACAGGGCGGCGACTTCACGAAGGACTGGTCGATCCGCGCACCCATCGAGCCGCTGAACAAGATTCTGGCTGCACACTTCCCGGCTTACACAACCTCTATTCCAGACGTTGCGCGCGCTCAGATTTTTCTCGAGGATCTCAAACGATTCGAGAGTGAGGGCAAGCTGCCGAACCTGATCTTGCTGCAACTCCCCTCGGACCACACGAATGGCACG
>JBOGMR010000725.1:0-4012 GCA_050746825.1 Bryobacteraceae bacterium
GTGTGACGAACCGGCCGGTCACGGACGGGTCGGAATCAAACCGCCTCTTCCAGAGACTGTGGCTGAGAACGACTACAGGCGGAGCCCCTCCCACGTCATCCTCGTCACGGAGGAGACGCCCGGCCGCCGGCTGAACACCGAGAAGCCGGAAGAAGTTTCCCGACACGATCGACCCGAAAACCCGCTCGCTTTCCTTGGAAGCGCTGCCGAGACTGAAGAAGGAGGGCGAGAAGGCGGCGAGATCGAAATTCTTAGGGGCCTGCGCGCGGAAGTCAACGAAGTCAGCGTGCGGGAACGGCTTTGGTCGCCTTCCCTCCGGAACGACAGCTTCGACAGACACGAGCTCGCCGGCCCGCTCGACCGCCAGCGGCCGGAACAGCAGAGCGTTGGCTACGCTGAAGATGGTGGTGTTCGCGCCGATTCCGAGGCCCAGAGACAGGGCCGCCACGGCGGTGAAGCCGGGGCTCTTACGGAGCATCCGCAGGCCGAATCGAATGTCACGCAGCATATCGGGGCGGAGGAGCAACTACGTTGCCATGCCGATTGAGCCGCTGACGGCCTGCGCCAATGCCGTAGCGCCAGGCTCGCTGTTCGCTTCCGGGAATCGGCCGTTCACTTCCGGCTACTGGTGCGAGGAGTACTGGGCTTGCGGAGGCTTCAGCTTGACCTCGATGGTCTTTTCGGCTTCATTCACATCGAAGGTGTCTCCGAAAGTCTGAAAGCCCTTCGCATAGACCTGAACCAGGATCTTACCCTGTGGGATCGGGGGAATCGACACGAGCCCCTCCTGGTTGGTGCGTGTCTCCCATGAAGTCTTGATCTTTTTTCCGAGCTTGACAACCGACCGTCCCTCGACAAACCGGACAATCACGCTGGCTCGATCGACAGGCCGCTCGCCAAGGGTCTTCACCTCGACCCTCAACTTGGTCATCGGTGGGTCGGCCCACAGGGAAAGCGCGCACACGATGGCCGCAACGAGGAAGAACAATCCACGACGCATAGCTCTATTATCACATCGTGTGGTGTGAGATGTGGCACAGTGCCGCAGTGCGGGTTCGACGACCGCCCCACCATTCTGCAAGTCTTTACATCGGCCTTTCATTCTTACAGGAACTTCGCTAAGATCGGAGCTTGCGGGAATTGTAAGGAACTGCCGTCATGAATCTCGAACAAGTGGCCAAGCGCGCCGGAGTCTCCACCGCTACGGTGTCGCGTGTGCTGAACAACATCGACGTGGTCAGAGCCACGACCAAGACGAGGGTGATGAAGGCGGTCTCGGAGTTGAACTACTACCCGAACCTGCACGCCAAGATGCTTGCAGACGGCAAGAGCCGCACCCTGGGCCTGATTGCGTCGAACCTTGAGAATCCGTTCTTCTTCGACATTTTCCGCGCGCTCGAGACGGATGCGCACTCGAAGGGCTACGAAGTCGTCGCGGCGCACACCGATTATTCGGCGGACCAGTTGGTGCGCAGCGTGCGGCTCATGATCGGCCGGCGCGTCGCGGGTCTCGCCGTAATCGTATCGGAGATGGATCCCAGTCTGCTCACTGAGCTGGTCAACAGCAAGATACCGACTGTCTTCTACGATGTGGGCACCACGCGCAGGAACATATCGAAGATCCGCGTCAATTACAGGCGAGGCATCGAGCGGGTGGTCGAGTACCTGCACGATCTCGGACACACGCGGCTGGCGTTCATCGGCCACCACTCCAAGCTCGGGCCGACCAGCGAGCGAGAGCGGGCATTTGTCGAGACCGTAACCCGCTATGCGCCAAAGACGGAGTGGCGGACTGTGGCCAATCAGGACGGACCCGAGGGCGGGCGTGAGGCGGTGCGCGAACTCCTCAATTCCGGTTTCCGTCCGACGGCGATGATCTGCGTCAATGATTTCATGGCGCTCGGCGTTCTGCGCCAGTTGCGCGACCAAGGGCTGCGCGTGCCCGAAGACGTTTCGGTAACCGGCTTTGACAACATCAAGCTCTCGCAATACTGCTATCCGCGGCTTACGACTCTCGATATCCCGCGGGAACGGATCGGACACCTCGTCTTCAGCGCGCTGGTTGCCGAAACGGCCAAAGCCGAACCCGTCAAGGGCAAGCCTGCGGGGTCTGAAACCGTGATCGATCCGGAATTCGTGCTCCGGGAATCCACCGGTCCGGTTGCCAGGGCGCGCTGATATTTCCGCACCCTTTGCCTGGGTGGGTGCGCTATAATGCCGTTGCAATCGCTTTCAACGTGCTGCCGTGCGTCGCGGTGAGTTCGAGCGAGCCTCGATCAAGTGGCGGTTGTATTTCGTAGCTTCGCGCCGGGCCCGGCTTTCGACCGGCTGTGAGACCAGCAAGGATTCAAATGAACGGCATGTCTTTCGGAATCATCGTAGGGAACCGGGGCTTCTTCCCGGATCACCTGGCCAGAAGCGGCCGCGAACAAATGCTGGCCGCCATACAAGCATCGGGCTACGGGGCGGTGTGCCTCACTCCGGAACAAAGCAAGCATGGCGCGGTCGAGACGCGAGCGGAAGCAAAGAGGTGCGCCGATCTGTTCCGCGCCAATCGCGACAAGATTGCCGGCGTGATCGTAACGCTACCGAACTTCGGAGACGAGAAAACTATCGCCGAGACCCTGCGCCTGGCGGGTCTGAACGTTCCAGTGCTGATCCACGCTTTTCCCGACACCAAAGGCAAAATGACGATTGCCGAGCGGCGCGACAGCTTCTGCGGAAAAATGTCGGCCTGCAATAACTTGCAGCAATACCGGATTCCCTACTCCTTGACCAGTCTGCACACCGAGTCGCCGGATTCGGCTGAGTTCGAGTCCGATCTGGCGTGGTTTGCATCGGTCTGCCGGGTCGCCAACGGGCTGCGTAAGCTTCGCATCGGTGCGGTCGGGGCACGGCCGGCGGCATTCAACACGGTTCGTTACAGCGAGAAGATTCTGGAATCGAACGGCATCACGATCGAGCCGATCGACCTTTCGGAAATCTTCGGACGCATTGAAAAGTTGGCCGGTGACGAGCCGGGGGTCACGGCCAAGCTCGAGGCCATCCGCCAGTACGTCGATACGCAAGGGATTCCGGTCGAGGCGCTGAGAAAGATGGCGAAGCTCGGCATGGTGATTGACCGCTGGATGTGCGACAACGAGCTCGACATCAGCGCGGTGCAGTGCTGGACTTCGATGGAGGAGTATTTTGGCGTCGTCCCGTGCACGCTGATGAGCATGATGTCCAACGGCCTCGCCTCGAGCGCCTGCGAAGTGGACGTTCCCGGCGTCGTCGGGATGCACGCCTTGCGCCTGGCTTCCGAGACGCCCAGCGCCCTGCTCGATTGGAACAACAACTACGGCGACGACCCGAACAAGGCGGTGTGCTTCCATTGCAGCAATCTACCGAAGCATTTCTTCGAAGACGTTCGCATGGACTACCAGGCGATCATCGCGGGAACGGTGGGCAAGCTGAACACGTTTGGCACCTGCGTGGGGCGCGTGAAGGCCGGGCCGATGAGTTACGCGCGTTTCTCGACGCACGACGCCACGGGGCGCATGCGCGGGTATGTGGGTGAGGGCCAGTTCACCTCCGATCCGCTCGAGACGTTTGGCGGCGCCGGAGTGGTCGAGATTCCACGGCTTCAGAATCTGCTGCGTTACATTTGCGAAAATGGCTTCGAGCATCACGTAGCTGCGAACTTCAGCCAGAGCGCGTCGGCCGTGCACGAAGCGACAACGCGCTATCTCGGCTGGGACGTTCACTGGCATATGTAGGAGCGGCGCATGGCGATTGTCGCTGGAGTTGACTTCGGCACGCTGAGCGTGCGCGTTTCGATCGTGGACAGCGCTCGCGGCCGCATCGGATCGGCGGCGTCGGAATATCCGCTGCACCGCAGGAAGGACGATCCGGATCATGCGACGCAGAGCCATGCCGATCACATGGCCGCGCTGGCCGCCGCGACTCGAAAGGCGCTCGAATCGGCAGGAATCGCCGGAGATGCGGTCGAGGCCATCGCGCTGGATACGAC
>JBOGMR010000726.1:0-5862 GCA_050746825.1 Bryobacteraceae bacterium
TCGTTGAGTATGCTCTGATGTGTGCGTTTTGCGCGCTGACCGTCGCCGCAATTTCACCCCAGGTGGTGTCTTCAATGAGCGTGATCTATTCGAAGACGGGTCTTGCCCTGGCCGCCGCCGCTGGCAGCTAAATATAGAGCCACTTCGCAGTCTCCCGGAGCAGCCGGCGCCTCCGCGAGGATAACCCACATCTCGCCTCCGGCGGGCACTGCATTTGCGGCCGTGAAATAACGTCCTCTACGACGGAGAAAGACCGCACTTCCGCAGGGACTGCGCGGTCTTCCCATCGATCGTTTATGCGTCGTGTGCGATGAACTCCGTCACCCTTCCGCGCCAGAGGCGGTTCGAAACTGGATTCACTCGAGGCCCGCTTGGCTTAAGGTATCGGTCGTCAGCGCAACCGATGATCCATCGCTGCACGCGCTGGACGAAGGCGAAAGTCGGCGATTCGCCCTCGGATTGTCTCTCTCGGCCGATCTCATCCTGATCGAACGATCTCAGAGGCGCGGCGGTTGCGCGAGCGAAGGGATTTGAAGTCGACGCTTGGTATTCCTGACCTCGCTGCCCGCCGCGGCATGGTCGACTTGACTGACGCGCTCGCGCGGCTCCGGACTACGAAATTCCGGCTTGAGGAGCTTTTCGATGCACTCCTTACTCTCGGTGGCATCATCGAGGGTTCAACGTGCCAGTGTCACAACCACGCTGTTACTCGGGACTACCCCCCGGAAGACGGTCACGTTGATGCTCCCAACTCCCAAGTCAGAAGGAATCTGAGCATTGATCTGCCCCGGCGAGACGAAATGGAGCGGAGCAACCCGGCTACCCATGGTCACGCGCGTGGGGCTGCATGCCAACTGGGCCAGCCACGGCAGCGTGTCAGCGGCGCAAGTGCCGAGAGCCAGGTGTGAACTGGTTCATCGGTGTCGATCTTTTCGAACCGGCCGACGAAACCCGCTTTAGTTTGAAAGAAGTGCGATGGGAGACGATGCGCGCCAGCGGTCCTGGCGGCCAACACGTGAACCGAACGGAATCGGCGGTCCGCGTGACTCATTTACCGACGGGCTTGCAGGCCACTGCTATGGAAGAACGGTCCCAGCATCGCAATCGCAGGCTCGCGCTGGCCCGGCTCATGCACAAGCTGAACGAGATGGAGTCGCAGCGATCGAGCGACGCACGAGAGAAGCGCTGGCGCTCTCATCAGCACCTGGAGCGCGGCAATCATTTCGGAAAGAGTGACACCGCAGGAAGGATGCCTCACGTCTCTACTCGTCATCGCAGGCGGCAGAACCGGCGCAAACTGGGGCGCACCGCTCGCGATTCCGCACTCCGGCATCGTAATTAGCGGCGGACCGGCGGCTGCGAAGACAGCATCGACAGGAAGAGGCAAAAGATGATCAAGGTAGCAATCGCGTTAGGCACCCACATGACGTCCGCTCCTGGGCGGCTCCGTTCGAGCCGTTGCCGCTCCATCTGTATATGCGCAAGTTCGGGGGAAAACGGATCAGGGGAAGATTGCCGGGCCGGGGACCGTGAGGAAAGGTCAGCGCCCCCGGAAATCGCCGGACCGATGCGCTCGAAAGCGCAGGTCAACACAAGGAAAGGTTAAAGCGCGAGGAACGATTTCTGCGTCGAGACCGGGCCGCGGGCCCGCCCCCCAGGCGTCAATCGAAGTAGCCGCTCGCCAGCTCGGGCTTGGCCTTCAGCGCTTTCCGCCAGCAGGCTCGGGCCTCTTCTTCCCGGCCCATCGCCTTCAGCGCGATCCCGAGATTGAGTTGCGCTTCGGGGAACTCAGGCGAAGCGGCCAGAGCTTCACTGTACAATTCCGCGGCTTCCTCGTGCTTGGAAGCCTTCTGCAGCAGCAGGCCCGTATTGTAGAGCAGCTCCGGCGTTCGCTGGCCCTTGTCGATCAACTGATGATGAAGCACAAGGGCCTCGTCCGTTTCGCCGCGCTCGAGCGCGATGCCCGCCAGGCCGCGCAGCGCTTCGAGCGAGCTCGGATCGAGCGCCACGGTCTTCTCGAAAGCATCCTTGGCGGATTCGAGATTAGCCATCTTCCAGTACGCCAGACCCGCATTGAGCTGGGCCTCCGGCCACTTCTTGCGATGCGACAGGCACGCTTCGAACGCCTCGGCGCTGCCCTTGTAATCGCCAAGCTGCAGCCGGATGTAGCCGACGCGGAAGCGCGCCTCTTCCCAATCCGGGTTCTGATCGAGAAGCCGCGTGTAGACGTTTTCGGCTTCACCCAGGTCCTGCTGTTTTTCCAGCACCAGCGCCAGGTTCCACAGCGCCGTAGGCGACTCGGGCTGCAGCTTCAGCGCATGTTCGTACGCCTCGCGCGCCAGCTTCCAGTCGCCGGTTTCATGACGCACGATGCCCAGGTTGACGTAGAGCTGCGGCTCGTCGGGTTGAATGCGAATCGCGCGCTGATAAACTTCGGCCGCCTTCTCGTAATTCTTCGCCTTCTGATACGCCAGGCCGAGATTGAACCAGCCCTCGAAGGAATCCGGGGAATAACTCACCAGCGCCGCGCAATGCTCGGCGGCCTTGTCGAATTCGCTCGCCGCGAATGCCACCATCGCGAGGCCCTGCAGCGCCGCCAGAGAATCGGGCTTCACTTCGAGCAGCCTCTCGGCGTGGCGCGCCATGCTGGCGTAATCCTTCTGCTCGCCGCTCATCCAGATGAGATTCACGAGCGTCTCTTCCGACGAAGGATTGCGCTGGAGAATTTTCCGGTAGATTTCCGCCGCGCCGGCCAGATCGCGCTCGAGTTGCAGCGCCACGGCTTTCCCGAAAAGCCCGGGTTCGGACTCCGGGTCCTCCCGCAGAGCGCCGTCGTAGGCTTCGCGCGCGGCGCGGCCCTGGCCCAGATGCAGATGGCAGGCGCCGAGGCCCATCATCGCGTCCTTGCGATTCGGATCGATCTTCAAAGCCTTCTGAAACACCTGCGCCGCTTCCTGCCACTGCTCCATCGCCTGGAGACACAACGCGAGATTGAAACAGCCGGTCGAATGGTTCGATTCGAGTTCGAGCAGCCGCCGGTAGGAGGCCGCAGCTTCCTCATACTGCTGCCGCTCATATCGGATGTAGCCGATCGCCGAATAAATCTCCGCCCGCTTCTCGCCGCCCCGCAGCGCTCGTTCGAGTTCCACCAGCGCCTCGTCGCCGCGCCCTTCCAGATGCAGGGAAACGGCGCGCGCGAATAGCTGCGAGGACGCTGGCTGGGAGACGGCATACCCGGCCTCCGTTCCCCCGTTGACCCAGCGCTTCTGATTACTCATCAAACTCCTTCAACGGTCGGTCCCGACCACTTCGCTTTTGCTCCGGGCCAGCGTGCGGCGTAACGCGTGCTCAGATCTCGTCTTCCAATCGTCGGCTCGCGGAGAAAGCCTGGCGCAAACCTTGCCCAGAAAGTCGTCCTGGTCGACAATCCGCACCCAGCGCAAGCGGGCGACCTCGCCCTTGCCTCCAAAAAATCCGACGCCGCCCTTCGGCAATCTGGAATCGCTCCAGGTATCGACCACTTGCCCGTTGACCGACACCGTGAACCGATCTCCCGCCACGTTCACCCGCACGCGATACATCATCTCGCTGCGTAGCGGCAGAGACAGAGGCAGTTCGCTGCGCCCGTCGATTTTCCCGTCGATCACCGCGTACCGCTCGATCTTCGCCTTCGGCAGCGGGCCGGCCTCGACGATGTTGATTCTCATCGCATAGTAATTGCGCACGTCCGCGGCGCGGTACACCATCCCGAGCGCCTTCTTGTCGATCATCGCCAGGAATTCAACGCGATAATCGGCGAGCGAAGTGCTCGCCTGATGCAGCGCCAGACGTCCGGGAATCGCAAAGCCGGTGTGATCGAACGTCCAACTGCTGGTGGCGGCGCCTTCGCCCTCCCACGCGCCGAGCCCGTTTCGAAAGTCGTCTTCGAACTCGACCATGGCGCGAGAGCTGATGGCCGCCTGTAATGACTCCAGCTTGAAACCGCCCGATCCGGATGACATCGCGAAGAAGCCTAAGGGTATTGCAGCGGCCAGAGCCGTCGCCGTCACCAGTCCCCATCGCCTGCGCGGTCTGCGTGAAGAATAACTCCTGCGCGAGGCCCCGGCGAACTTCAGCCATCCGAACAGACGGCTGACGACGCTGCGGCGCCGGGGCGCCAGGAGTTGCATGACCGAATCATCAGCCGGTCGCGATCCTTTCGAACGATCATCCGCCATTCGCACTGCTGTCCCCCCGTTCCCTTCCGCCAGCCCCGTAAATCCTACGCCCGTCCCCTCGATTATACTCCTGGGAGATCCTGGGTCAATCGGTTTTGGTACCAACGCCACCGGCTCAAAGCGCGCCGCGGCAATCTCGGGGGAGACTGCTCGCGGACTGGCCGCCGAACTGGCGGAAAACACGCCTCCTGCCACCCTAGTCATTCGCGGCGACAGGGCTTCCTCGAGGAAGGCTGACGCGATGGGGATGCCGTCCGGCACCGTCAGTAACCAGGGTGCGCTGCCGACTGCGCATGCAATTAATGCAGTTCCCGGCGTGCTTCCTCCCCATGGCGAAGGCGCCTCGCACAGAGGCTCTTCATGCGCCTCCCAAACCTCGCAATCGGTGCTGAGCGCCACCGGCTGGAGCGGGATGGCTTCCTTAATCGCGTCCTGCCAGTCCTTTACCGGGGCCAAATCCGGGTCTTTCGCCCGGAGCGCGAGAATCGCCCCAGGAAGCGTGAATCCGGGTTCGGTAGTCGAGCTCGCCCAGGCCGCGAAATCCGGCCGCGTCGGCGCGTTGAAATATCCGTTCAGAAAACCGCCCAGTTGCGGCTCAAGTGTCGGGATTACAGGCGAAACCTCCAGCGGCGGCCGCTCGATCGCAGGCCTTCGTAGACTGAATCTCGGGCGTGCCGCGGCGATTTCGAACCAGTCGCCGGCGGCCTCTTCGAGGGCGGCTTCCGCCCCGCCTGTCGCAGCGGGCAGAGGCTCCAGCGTCGATTCGACCGGCGTCTCCACCATGTGAAGACCGCTTCGCAGGGCCGCTGGATGGCTCGGGAATTGAAGCGACTTCGGCGGCCAGATACAACGGTTGGCCATGCCCCACGTGATTGTGCCGAAGCAGTTCGCCACCGCCACGTCGACTGTCAGGCTGGAGGGTCTTACGAATGCGCCCGCCACCGCCAGAGGAGGCGCCATAAGCGGCCGCCACCGCCAGTTCTTCCAGCGTAGCGAGCCCGCGATTCCGGTCAGACCCAAAGCCGGTTCAGGCGGAACCTCCTCGGCGTAGCCCGCCAGAGCAAGATCCAGGTTGGGCCGGCGCACCGCAGGCATCTGCACCAGCTTGGCCGGTGACGGCTGTTCGAGCAGCCGCTTGAGACCCTGATCGGACTGCTCCGAAGAGTGCTGCCGGCGATGCTCATCGCAGCAGAACAAGTCTCCCGACAGCCTGCGACGTAGCGTGATCTTCTGACGACACAGGAGGCAATGCATCCTAGTACCAGTACCCGGTATCTTCCCATAGTAAGGTACCAGGACGTGGCTTACCAGCCTCTAATTCCCCTATTGGAGTTGCTTATTTACTTAGGGCTATGGACTAAAGAGTGGGGACTGAGTCAAGAAAGTAGGAGTGCGCACTTAGTACTTCGTCAGTTGGCAATAGATGGCCCGGTATTACGCTCGCCGTGAGGAATGCGCAGACTTTGCCGACGAAGTCATCTTTGTCGGCGACTTTCAGCCAGCGGACCCGCGCAATTTCGCCTGATTCGGAAGCGAACCCAACGCCTCCCGCGCGGTGCACGGGGTCGGTCCAGGAATCCACGATCCGGCCGTTGACTTTAGTAGTGAAGTGGTTGTTGCGAACGTCCACGCTAACCTGGTAAAT
>JBOGMR010000727.1:0-4641 GCA_050746825.1 Bryobacteraceae bacterium
TCTGACCCAGCACTGCGTCACCAATCACATCCGCTTTGAGCAGGGCCTCAGGATTGTGACCGCAGGCGCACCGCCCTCGCCGGCGGTGATCCGCGGCGCCGAAGAGATCGGCGCGGACGTTTCCCACATCTACGGTCTCACGGAGACGTACGGACCGCACTCGATCTGTGCCTGGCGCGAGGAGTGGGATCGCGAAAACGTCGCCACACGTGCGCAGCTCAAAGCGCGGCAGGGCGTCCCGTACATCTTCGCGGGCGCCGACATGCGCGTAGTCGACCACGATATGAACGACGTGCCGGCCGACGGAGTCGCGATGGGCGAGGTCGTCATGCGCGGCAATAACGTGATGCTGGGCTACTACAAGAATCCGGAAGCAACCGCGGAAGCGTTCGCGGGCGGCTGGTTTCACTCCGGCGACATCGCCGTAATGCATCCCAACGGCTATATTGAAGTGAGGGACCGGAAGAAGGACATCGTGATTTCCGGAGGCGAGAACATTTCGTCGATCGAGGTGGAGAAGGTCCTCTACGATCATCCCGCCGTACTCGAAGCCGCGATCGTCGCGATGCCCGACGACAAATGGGGCGAAGTGCCCAAGGCGCATGTTGCGCTGAAGCCGGACTGCGAGGCCACGGCCGAAGAGCTGATCGAATTCTGCCGCGCGCGCCTGGCGCATTTCAAGTGTCCGAAACACGTCGAGTTCGGCACGCTGCCGAAGACCGCCACGGGGAAGATTCGGAAAAACGAGCTGCGTGAGCGGGCCTGGGGTGGCAGGGAAAAAAGGGTGAACTGATGATGTCTGAGATGTCCGAGAATCTGCTATGGAGCCGCGAAGGCTCGTTGATGACCATCACCCTCAACCGCCCGGCGCGGCGCAACGCGCTGTCGCTCGATTTGATGAGCGAGTTGATCGGCTGCCTCGACATGGCCGCGCACGACCGGTCGATCCGCGCCGTGATTCTGGCTGCCGCGGGAAAAGCCTTCTGCTCCGGCCACGACCTCGGAGAGATGGTGGGGCGCGATATCAACGAGTACCGGCGCCTGTTCGACGTCTGCACCGGCCTCATGACGCGCATCCAATCGATCCCGCAGCCGGTGATCGCGCAGGTGCAAGGCATCGCGACGGCCGCGGGTTGCCAACTGGTTGCGTCGTGCGACCTGGCAGTGGCATCGGAAGAAGCTTCTTTCGCGACACCCGGTGTGCGCATTGGGCTGTTCTGCACGACGCCCATGGTGGCTTTGACACGCGCCATCGGCCGTAAGCGCGCGCTCGAAATGCTGCTCACCGGCACTCCGGTGGATGCGCACACGGCCGCCGAGTGGGGCTTGGTCAACCGCGTTGTCCCCACGGCGGAGCTCGAATCGGAAACGCGAAGGCTCGCCTGCCGCATCACCGAGGCGAGCGGCCTCACCGTCGCCATCGGCAAGCAAGCCTTCTACACGCAAATCGATCTCGACCAACCCAAAGCCTACGCTTACGCCAAAGAGATCATGACGATGAACTCGATGGCCGCGGACGCCCAGGAAGGCATTTCGGCGTTTCTCGAAAAGCGCGACGCGTGCTGGACGGGGAGATGAACATGGACGAACTTCGGTTTCCGGTAGGAAAGTTCGAACCGCCCAAGCAACCGTTCCTTGAGGTACGCGACTCGTTCATCGACGAGATTGCGCGCGCGCCCCAGGCCTATCGCGACGCAGTACGGGGCCTCGACGATAGCCAGCTCGACACCGAGTATCGCCCCGGCGGCTGGACGGTGCGGCAGGTGATCCATCACGTCGCCGACAGCCACCTCAACGCTTACACGCGCACGAGGCTCGCATTGACGGAGTCCGAGCCGGCGATCAAAGGATACGAAGAGAAGCTGTGGGCTGAGCTGCCGGACGCTCGCACCGAGCCGGTCGAGGTGTCGCTCACGCTGCTGGAATCCCTGCACCATCGCTGGGTCAAACTGCTGCGGTCGCTGTCGACGAGCGATTTTGGCCGAACCTTTCGTCATCCCGAGCTGGGGCTGATGAATCTGGAAGCGCAGGTTGCGCTCTATGCGTGGCACTCGCGCCATCACGCGGCGCACATCAATCGCCTTCGGGATCGCATGGGCTGGAGGTGAAGTGAGCAGAGCAGAAGAAAAGTTGCGGAATCCAACGCCAGGCGGCGCCATCGACAGAGCACGCCAGTACGGTGTCGACCTGTCCTTGCTAATCGAACGGTTGCGACGGACTCCGGAGGAGCGGCTGCACGATCTGCAGTCCGTCATGATGTCCTACGAGGCCATCCGCGGCAAGGCGCGCATCCGCCATGATAAGCCTCCGAGAGACGTTTAGGAAGCTGGTTCGCAATGGCGTCGACTTTGTGGTCGTCGGCGGAGTGGCCGCCACTCTACATGGCTCCGCCACGGCAACTTTCGATCTTGATATCTGTTACTCGCGAACGACAGACAATCTCGAGCGGCTCGCCAATGCCTTGGCAGACTTGAGTCCGAGACTGAGGGGCGCTCCGCCCGGGCTGCCATTCCTTTGGGATTGCGAAACACTTCGCCGCGGCTTCAATTTCACTCTGACAACCGGCTTTGGCGACATTGATATTCTCGGCGATATCGCCGGCGTGGGTTCGTTCGACGAGGTGAAGGCTGCCTCACAAACGATCGAGGCTTTTGTCTTGCGCCTGGCCGTCTTGTCGCTCGAGGCCTTGATCCGCGCGAAGCGAGCCGCCGGCCGGGACAAAGATCTGCGCGCGATTCCAGAGCTCGAAGCGCTCAAGGAAGCTTCAGACTAAAAACAAAAACCCGGCGCGCACTAGGCACGCCGGGTCCAAGGAGTGACAGAAATCGGAGCTTACTCGGATGGCACTGAGAAGCTGGCTACAAACGAGCTGCGCTTGTTCGGGTCCGACCACTTCGTGCCGAGGCCTTCGCCTTTGTAATTATGCGCAACGGCAACAACCGGCATCGCGTGGCCGACCTTGGTCAGCGGCGCGTACCAGATTTCCTCATTGCGGCAAACGTGGTCGTCCTCGTTCATGGCGCGCGTCTGGATCTTGGCGAGCGAACCGGCGGTGAGCGTCGCCTTCATGCTATGCAGGTCGTTATTCTCGAACTGCAGGGCGATGGGCTGATACTCAACGCGCACGATATCCTGCAGCAGGTCGCCGCCCATGCGCTGGGCGAAGCCGCGAAGGGCCAGGCGCTGCTCGGCCGTCGCTTTCTGATCGACGATCAGCACAGCTTTGACCGGGTACGAGGACTTGTAGACGTCGCCGAGCGTGTGGCTTGCTTTAACGGCCGCCACCACCGAGAGACCCTCCAGGTTTACGCCGTTCCAGGAACCGTTCGACACCTTCCATCCAAACACGGCCAGTTCGCCGATCAACCCGCCTTCGGCATTGGCGAAGCACGGCCCGGTGTACACGTCGGCGGTGCGCGCCTCGATATAGTCGCCGCGGATCGTGGACGGAAGTCCGCCGGCCAAGGCCACCGCGGTCACCAGAACAAACAGGGCAAACGTCTTCATTCTTGCACCTCTCTCAGAATTATAACCCAGACCGCTACCTCACGGTCGCGGTTCTGTTCGGCCGGCCGTCAGGGAGCGGCCGGCTACTCTACAAGGCCTTGTAACAGGCCCTCCCGGGATTGCATTCGTACTCGTCCACTACTTTACCGTCGGGTCCCAGACAATTGTAGGTGTGCTGGCACCAGTAAAGGCGTTCGCTTGGGGGCGACGCCGGATCCCATTCGGCCTCAATCAGGAGTCCTTTCCAGCGGAGACAATCACACCGATCCTGACCAGGTACCGATAGCGCCGGACCTTCCATGTTATGCCCTCTTGCCGGCCGCCTCGATCAGCGCACGCTTCACAGCGACACGCGCCAGTTGCACCTTGTAGGCGTTCTGGCTGAGCGGCGTCGCATCCGCAAGCGCGGCCTTGGCAGCCTGCTCGGCGACTTCCGGCGTGATCGTTTTGCCCTCGAGCAACCGATCGGCCTGCGTGGCAGACCACGGCACCGGAGCGACATGGCCCAGCACCACACGCGCGCTACCCACGGTGTTGCCCTTCATGGTCAGCGCGACGGATGCAGACGCCAGCGGCCAGTCGAGCGCCTCTTTTTGCCGCACTTCATACGTGGCGTTGCGGCTGGCGGCCGACGGCACAATGATCTCGGTCAGCAGCTCGTTGGGCAGCAGTGCGATCTCGCGGCTCGCGTCGTTTTCCGGAGTTACGAAAAACTTGGCGATGTCCAGATCGCGCGTGCCTGATTTCGAGACCAGCTTCACCTTCGCGCCGAGCGCGATCAGCGCGGGCGCGAGGCTCGAGGCGCTCACGAAATACGCCGGACCCTTGTTACCGAGAATCGCGTGATACTTGTTTTCGCCGCCGGGCACCAGAGCCTTGCCGCTCTTGTCCTTGGCCAGCAGGCCGTAGCCGAGCCGGAAATACCAGCAGCGCGGGCGCTGGCAGAGGTCGCCGCCCACCGTTCCCATGTTGCGGATCTGCGGGCTGGTGACGCCGCGCGCGGCCGACGCGAGGGAGGGAAAACGTTTGCGAATTTCCGCGTTCTCCGCCAGCTCATCGATCGTAACCGTCGCGCCGATGCGGAGCCCGGCGCCGGAGGATTTGATCCCGCCGAGCTCCTTGATGTTTTTGATG
>JBOGMR010000728.1:0-4094 GCA_050746825.1 Bryobacteraceae bacterium
CTGGAACGCCATCTGGAGGTCGGCCAGGCTTCGCAAGAACTGGGTTTCGTTGAAGAACAGCTAGTGCTCCCATTCCTGCCGCCACTCGCTCCAGTGCGAGCGGACGTCTTTTAACTCTTCCTTTAACTCGGCTCCCTCGCGGCGCGCCTCGCGCAACGCCTGTTCGGATTCCGCCAGCGCCGCCAGCGCGCGATTGTTCTCGCTCAGCGCCTCGAGAATGGCCTCGACGCATGCCATCACGTGGCGGTTGAACTCGACTTGCTCGCGCACGTGCCAGTCGAGCGCGCGCGCAACGGTCTTCTTCACCGTCTGGACGGCCGAGCTCACCAGCCCCGGCGGCCTGGGATTCACGCTGCCGATCGATGCGACTTTCGCCTCGGCGGAGTCCCGCGCGTGCACCAGCGGCATCAATTCGGGAATCGCGATCCGCCGGCCACCGTCCGCACCGGCTTCGGGATAGCGCGCCCGCACGCGCTCGCGGATCTCGCGAATCATCGCGGCCAGCTCTTCGGTCTTGATTGGGTTAGCGGCCACTTTTTTTGTCGTTGGCGGAGTAGTTAGCGACCACGACCGAGTGCAATCCTCCGCGCGGTGTGAACTCTCCGGTAACCGACGCCTCGACCGGCCCGGCCGCCTGCACCACGTCGCGCAGAAACCGGTTTACGACGTTCTCATAGAAGATGCCGAGGTTGCGATACGCGAGCGCGTACATCTTCAGAGACTTCAACTCGAGGCACTTCTTGTCCGGTGTGTAGCGCAGCGTTAACCGCCCGAAGTCGGGCAGCCCCGTCTTCGGACACACCGAGGTGAACTCTGGAATCGCAATCTCAATCTCGTAGCCGGGAAACTGGTTCGGCCAGGTCTCGATCTCCGGCAGCGGCGCGTCGAGGCCGGCCTTGGCGTGCTCGTCTGTGTAGGCCCGCTTCATCAAACCGCCTTGCCGAGCAAATCGAGGAACAGGCCCACGTCGGTCACCACGCCCACTGCCTGCCCGGTTCCGCGGTCGCTGACTTTCGTCGCGACGGCAGGATTGATGTCAACGCACACGATCTTGACCCAGCTCGGGAGCATGTTGCCGGTCGCGATCGAGTGCAGCATCGATCCCAGGCACAGCACCAGACCGGCATTGATCAAGTGCTCCGCGTACGCATCCTGCGCCGCGTTCATGTCGGTGATCGTGTCGGGCAGCGGACCGTCGTCACGCAAACTTCCGGCCAGCACGTACGGCACATTATTGCGAACGCATTCATAGAGGATGCCCGATTGCAGCTTGCCGCTCTCGACCGCCGCGCGCAGCCCGCCGGCGTGGTAGATCGCGTTGATCGCGCGCATGTGATTGCGATGCCCGTGCTCTTCCTGCCGCCCGTCGGCTAGCCGCACGCCGAGTGAAGTGCCCAACAGTGCCGCCTCCACGTCGTGCACGCCGAGCGCGTTCCCGCTGAGCAGCGCCTGCACACAGCCCTTCCGGATCAACGAGCACAACCCCGCCACGCCGCCCGTATGCACCACCACCGGTCCCGCGACCACCACCACCTTCTGCTTCTGCTCGACCGTGTGCCGGATCAGCGCCGCGGTTTGCCGGACCGCCGTCTCCACCTGCCGCTCCGACGAAATCCCGTTCGACATGAATGCGAACGACATCCGGTCGCGCTCCTTCGATTCCGGTACCACGCGAATGCCGCGCATCCCGACCACCACGCGATCCCCCGCCTTCAGGTCGCGCATCCGCCGGCACACGGCCTTGTCGCCTTCCAGAACCACCAGCGCGTCCATCCGCTGCTTCTCGACCCCGATCCACTGCTGGCCCTGCCGCACAAAAGTGCGGTGATTGGTGGTCGAGTAAAAATCTTCCGGCGCGCACTGATCCCGCTCGACGACCCGCGCCTGCGCGTCTCCCGAATCGACCGTCGAACAGCCCAGCCCGAGCAACTGCGCCAGCAATCGCTCCATCATGTCCTGCGACGGCGCTTCCACCTTCAGCCGCAGATACGACGGCTCGCTGTTCGTGCGTCCAATGCGAAACTGCTCCACCTCGAAGCGCCCGTTATGCTCCACCACCTTGTCAAAAATCTGCTCCATCACGTGCGAGTCGATCAAGTGGCCTTCCGCTTCGACGACTTCTTGAAGTTGCATAGGGGAACTACCTATTGTAGCCGGATGCTTATGGCTTCAGTTTCATGCACGTCGCGATAATCGCAGCCAGTCCCGAGCTGTCGCCGGCGAAGCTTGTCATCGATGCGTTGCGCATTTGTTCGCGTGAGATGGGGCTCCACAGAAGCTGATGGCCGCAACACGTCATCCAGTGCGGGCTGAACAAACGCGGCTACGCCAAACAGATGACCGCCCTTGGAAATATTGACCGTCCGGAACTGCCCAGCCCAAGAATATACATCCTGAAAGACGAACTGATGGATGGCCTGCAGGTGCGCAATATCGAAGTCCCCTGGCAACGGCCGCTTTCCAAGTTCCGCCAAGCGCGCGGCAGTCGCGTTAGCCTCGAACGCCGCCAGGCGCGCCGCGTCGTGAATATCGGGAATGTTCCGCAGGACCTCAGTCCCGGGATACAGGTACGGGTCCAAACTCTCGGGCGTTCAACGCGCGAATTTCCTCGCCCATCTGCTCGATCGTGATCTCGCCGGCGACATAACGGTCGAAGATCGCCATGGCGCCCGGCGTGGGCTCCAACCCTTCAAGCCGCACCGACGCAATTGCGTTCTCGACATGCTCCCGGCGCTCTGCTCTTGCTTGATCCAATTGACGGGGCGGATCCACCAACATCATGAAGCTCCTCTCTTATTGTACGCAAACCGCGCCCGAATCCGGTTGAGACGATCACGCCGAGGCCTGCAACGTTCCGGCGTTGGGAATCACTATCCTATGACGCTAGTTCGCCGCGAGGTAATCCATCCATGGCACGCAAGAGCCGCATCCCGCAGCAGCGCCCCAGAACCATTACGGGCTATGTGCAGTCCGAGCAAGATCAACGGCCCATTGCGGGCGTCACGGTCTTTCTGTTCCAGGTCGACGGCGCAGCCCTCGGCAAGAGCAAGACCGACAAACAGGGCCGCTACGAAATCGCCTTCGGCGATGAACCTTGCGACGTCTTCCTCACCGTCGTAGACGCGGGCGGCCGCGAGTTGCTCTCCACGCGCAACGCGCCGCTCAAGGTCCGCGCACGGCAGTGGGTTGCCAACCTCGAGATTCCCGGCGCCATCCTCGATCAGCTAGGCGGCAAGGGCCTGCGCCCGTCTGTCCTCGCCGGTTCCTTGAGGCTCGATGCCGAGCAGTTCGAGAAAGCAGAACCGGAGGTCGTCCTTGATGTCGCTCGCCTCATGGTCGGCCAGCGGATCGGAAGGCGCGCAGTCGACCAGATCTCTCGCCTCTCTCCGGAGCTGCTGCCGGACCGCCATATCAATCGCACACTGTGCGGGACGCAAATCCTGCAGACCCTCGAAACCCTGATTCTCCGCAAGCAATGGCCTCGTGAGATTGCGCTCACCATGGACCGCATCCTCTCTCTGCGCGAGTTCGGATTCGGCGGATTCGTCGAGCTGTGCCCCAACTTCTCGATCACGTACGACCTCAGCGGTCCCGCCGCCGTTGACCCCAGCACGGCTGCCGCCAGTGTTCTCGATCCCGGCACTGCCAACGTCATCGGTTTGCTCGCGGCCGGAGGAGCACCCACCTACATCAAACGCGTCTGCTTCTGGCTCGAACGCGCCCTCGCTTCATACGTCACACCGCCCTTCAGCATGCTCAACCCGGCATCGGGCGGCCGGATCGCGGTGGTGATCAACAATTCGCCATATGGCAGCGCCACCCCTGGCGCCTTCTACCTCAACAACGCGCTGGCCCCGGACCTGCTCTGCGCCGTTGCCGTGCATGAGCTCTTCCACATGGTTCAGTTTCAATACGGAGGCGGGGGGTTGTGGAATTTCTCGCTCACGGAGGGCGGCGCCGTGTTCGCGGAAGACTCCGCAGCGGACTCCATGAACCGGTATCTGGACGAGGCGTGTACAAATTTCAACGGCGCCGGCGTCCTGTCCAACCCCAATCTTTCTCTCTCCACCGCCGGCTACAAATGCTCGTTGTTC
>JBOGMR010000729.1:0-3137 GCA_050746825.1 Bryobacteraceae bacterium
GCTATGCGGTGGATGCCATCGCATGCCCGCCGCCGCCGTCAGCGACACGGACTGGACCAATCCGTGGAACGCGCGCCACCAGCCGCTTTACCTTGCGCAGAGCGCCTGTTTCCAAAAGAGCAATGGAAAGCTCTCCTGCTTAACGTGCCACGCTGCGCACACGCCGGTCGAACGGAACGCGGCCGTCTACGATGCACGTTGCTCGGCTTGCCACGCCAAACCGAGCCATCGCGCGACCGCCAAAGCCGCCGGGCAATCCTGCATCCGTTGCCACATGCCGTACGTGCGTCCGAGTCCCGAGCTGCGCTTCGCCAACCATTGGATCCGCTAGCGCGCGGCTCTCCCCCGCAACTTCCGCGCCTCCTCACGCCGCCCCATCTCGTCAAGCAGGCCCGCAAGGTTCTCGATATCCACAGCGACCTCCGCGTGCTTCGGTCCGTATGCCTTTTCGTCAATCGCGAGCGCCCGCTCGTAATAGCGCCGCGCGCCGGCGTAGTCCTTCTTCGCGCGCAGGATATCCGCCAGGTTGCTCATACTCGTTGCGACGCGCGGATTGCCGGGACCAAGCGTCTTTTCGAAAATCTCGACGGCCCGCCGCGAAAGTGTCTCCGCGTGCGCTACCCGGCCAGACGCGAGCAAAGCGTCCGCGAGATTATTCAGCGTGGCCGCCGTTTCCGGATGACGCGGCCCGACCGCCTTCTCCTGCATGGCAAGCGCGCGCCTCAGCAAAGGCTCGGCCTCTTTCGGCTCGACCAGCAGCGCGACGTCGTTCAACCGAGCCGCGGTCTCCTCTTTGGCGAGCGCCTCGCGGTACAGTCGAAGCGCGCTCACGCGATCGGGCGCCATCGACGCCAGTTTCGACAAATTCCTTGCCGCGATCCGCGTGTCCTTGTGCCGCGAAGCCACTTGATACAGCGGCAGCGCTTCACTGTTCGGCAACACCGACGCCAGATTCTCCAGGTCCTCGCCGGCCACCGAACTGTCCGCTCCCAGCACCTGCTCGTCAATCTTTAACGCTCGGCGCAGGTAAGGCTCCGCTTCGGCAGGCTTCGCGGAATTACGAAGAAGCAGGCCGAGATCGCTGGCAGCTCTCGCAACCTTCGGATGCTCAGGCCCGAACGCCTTCTCGCGCTCGGCCAGCGCACGCTTGTAAAGGGGAATGAGCGCCGCCGGATCCGGCTGTCCAAACAGCAGCGCTGCCGTCAGGGCCGCCAGGCCCATGTCGCGCAGGCGCCGGCAGTGGGTCCGAAAGCTCCAGGACGAATGCGCAGGGATCGTCAGAATATCCGAAGGCTACTATAAGTTTCTCGGGGAAGCAAAGATGCGGAGCAACGAAGTCGCCTCATAATTTCTTATAGTCCTTGCATGAGCTGAACATAGCCGGATCGCAGTCTGGCGGATCAATCGGGTAGTCCGGGCCGGTCGGATTGTCCTTCAGCCGGTGATCGAGGTAGCGGATGACTCGCCGGAATGCCTCATGGGCCGCCAGGTGCTTCTCGCCATCGAAGTCGGCAGCGAGGACGGAGTGAGGCGCAGCCGTGAAGGAAGAGTGCGGGGGCCCCGAATTGATCACCAGTTCGCTGAAGTGGCCGGCCAGCTCCCTGCCTAGCCTCGTGAAGCGCGGATTCCTGCTCTTCCCGTCGCCGCTGAACTTCAGTCCGAGCACTTGAATGTGGTCTCCCTCGAGTCGTTTCTGCGCGGCTTTGAGGTCGCTCTTACTGACAGTCTGGTCTTTGCTGCCATCCACACACCGCCATCGAATCACGGGCTACAACACTACCGCCTTTTTTCCAGAAGGGAATTCAGAATATGTAGTGACTGTGGAGCGGGATTCGTTTCAACTCGGAGGCGCTGCGGCGCCGACACTCGTGAGTCCGAGTTCTGCCTCGCCCGGGCGTCTGGCAGACGCGACGCTACATCCCATCCCTCACCGTCCCATTCAACCCCCGCAAAAACGCGAGCAACGCCGCCTTCTCCTCCACGCTCAGCCGCAACTCGTGCATTTCGGGATCGAGCGCCGGATTCGGCTTGCCGCCCTTATCGTAGAGGTCGATCACTTCTTCGAGCGTCTTGAGACTCCCGTCGTGCATGTAGGGCGGTGTCCGCGCGACCTCGCGCAGACTCGGCGTCTTGAACGCGCCGGCATCGGCATCGCGCCTCGTAACCGCGTACCGCCCGCGATCGTTCGGCCATCCAATCCCGGTGTTGTGAAAGCGCTCGTCGGTCAGGTTCGGCCCGAGATGGCATGCCGCGCAGCCCGCTTTCCCGCGAAAAAGCCGGAGTCCCATCCGCTGCTGCTCGCTCAACGCATCGCGCTCGCCCGCCAGATACCGGTCGTATGGCGCATCCCCCGACAGAATCGTGCGCACGTAGGTCGCGAGCGCCTGCTGCACGACCTCGACCGTCAGCCCCGTGCGCGTTGGCACTTCGTCCAGCGTCAAATCCATCTCCTTCGGATTTCGGATCGGCTCGATCACCTGCTCTTCGAGTGTCGCCGCGCGTCCATCCCAGAAGAAGCTCTTGCCATACCCGCGATTGATCAGGCGCGGAACGCGGCGGGTGCTGTGCCGGCCCGCGACGCCGAGGCCGACCGGCCGGGCGTCCGTGAATGCGAGCTTCGGGTCGTGGCACGAAGCGCACGAGATCGAGTGGTCGCGCGAAAGGCGCGCATCAAAGAACAGCTTCTTGCCCAGCGCGGCTTTCTCCACCGTGAGCGGATTGCTCTCGGGCACCGGCAGGTACACGTCGAGTCCCGCGGGGATCACGAGCTTCTGTTCAGCCACGGCGAGAGTCGCGGTGAGCGCCCAAAGCGGCCATTTCATCGCACTGGCAGGACCCATACTTCCGATTTCGCGTCTCCCGCGGTCACCGCGATCTGTTCTCCGTCCGGATGAAGACTGAAACCCGCGCTCCGATTGCCCGGCGAAGTGATCTGCACGGGGCGCGAGCCGTCGATTGAAATCCGCCAAAGCTCCGCTCCGCGTCCAGCGAACAGATCGCGGCCCCATTCGAGTTCGGTAGGCCCGTCAAAGGCCACGACGCGCGGTTCGCCGCCCTCGGCGGGAATCAGCGAGATCGACTGGCTCGCGGCGGCTGCCATCCACCGCCCGTCCGGAGAGGTGGCCACGTGCCGCAAG
>JBOGMR010000730.1:0-13451 GCA_050746825.1 Bryobacteraceae bacterium
GCGTGAATGGCAGTCGACGTTTTAATCGTGGATGATTCAGCCGCAATACGAAAGATTTTGCAACGGATGCTCCGCCTGGCTGACGTTCCACTCGGACAGGTCTTCGAGGCCGGCGATGGCGTCGAGGCTCTCCAGGCGTTGAAGGCTGAGAAGGTCAGCCTGATCCTTTCGGACATCAACATGCCGAATATGAACGGCCTTCAGTTGCTTAGAAGCGTACGCGCGAGCGCCGAATGGAAGAGCGTTCCGGTAATCATGATCACCACGGAGGGAGGCGAAGCACAAGTGCTGGAGGCCGTGCAGCTCGGAGCCAGCGGGTACGTGCGCAAGCCTTTTACGGCGGTGCAGATCAAAGCCAAGCTGGAAGGGCTGATTTGAGCGCACCAGACTTGAGCGCAGGAGATTTGAGCGCAGAAAACGACCGGCGAGTCCTCAACATGGATCAGAATCTCATTGTGAATGCGCTGCGTTCCGCTACAGAAGATGTGTTCTCCACCATGCTTGCGATGGAAATGGTCGCCGGCGAGCCATACATGGCGCGGGAACCGGCGGGGCCGAACGGCGGCATTATCTCCGTTATCGGAATGACGGGTTCGTGGATCGGCACGGGCTCGTTGCAGTGCGACGCTCATTTTGCGCGGCGGATTTCGTCCGCGCTTCTGATGAGCGAGATGCCGGAGGTGGGCGAAGAGGTGCTGGATGCGCTGGCCGAAATAACCAACATAATCATCGGGAATTTCAAGACAACGGTGGAGGGTGACCTCAGTGTGATCGAGCTCAGTATCCCAACTGTCATCTACGGTCTGAGCTTTACCGCTCGGAGCGCCCGGAAGGAGCAATGGATGGTCGTGCCGTTCCGGTGCGGCCAGGACCATCTGATCGTCAAAGTGTGCCTCAGGCAAAGCCGCACTGCGCCGCAGGTGACGCCGGCGATTTTGGCGTGCGCTCAATGAAGGAAGGAGCACTTGGAGTGGCCGTAAGCAACGATTCAGCGGAACAAGGCAGCCCTCGCCGGCATGACGAGCGAGCCGGCAAGTACCTGGCTTTCCTGATCGGCGACGAAGAGTTCGGAGTCGGAGTTCTGAAGGTGCGCGAGATCATGGGAGTGCAGGAAATCACTTCCATCCCTCAGACTCCGCCGTACTTGAAGGGCGTGATCAATCTGCGCGGGAAAGTCGTTCCGATCGTGGACCTGCGCCTCAAGTTCGGCCTGCCGGCGATCGAGTACAACCAGCGTACCTGCATCATCGTGGTGCAAATTACAGGCCTGGCGGGACCGATCTTCACCGGCGTCATCGTCGATGGGGTCTCGGAGGTTTTCCATCTCACCGCGGCCGATATTGAAGATACGCCAGACTTCGGCGACAACGTCTCGATGCCCTACGTTCTGGGGATGGCGAAGACCAAGAGCAAGGTCAGGATCCTCCTCGACATCGACCAAGTGTTAAACACGCAGGAACTGCGCGGTCTGGAGAGGCTCTGAAGTAGCGGAAAACGAAAGCAGGTCATGCCTACGCGGGAACCCGTCCTCCAAGCTCTGCCGCAGCTTCGCGAGGACATCGAAAATCTGGCTTTGCACCTGGCCTTGTGGGACGAGTCGTCCAGAGGGCCGGCCGAAGCCGCAATCGGAATATTGAAGGGTGTCTCCGGCACGGCGCGGAGTCTGGGCGCCGGCACGGTTGCCGCGGCTGCCGCCGATCTCATCGACTCGCTCGAAGGCGGATCCGCTCAAATGCCGGATTGGCGGGAACGTCTTCGACGGCTCCAACAGGTCTGTGAGCCCGTTCCTGCAACGCCCGCAAACCCAGCATCGCTCGGGCAGGATCCCGAGCTGGTTTCCGATTTCATCCTGGAGTCCCGTGAACACCTTGCCAACATCGAATCTCACTTGTTGGCCCTTGAACACGATCCGGACAATGCCGAAGCGATTAACTCGGTCTTTCGCGGATTCCACACGATCAAGGGTTTGGCCGGCTTCCTGGACCTGGCGGCGATCCAGAGCTTCACGCATGACGTGGAGACGCTTCTCGACATGGCGCGCAGTGGCCGCCTCAAAGCCGATTCGACTTTGATCGACCTCGCGCTTCACAGTGCGGACCACGTGAGCCGTTGTCTCGAACACGTGGAGTCGGCGCTCAATGGAAGGCAGGCGGTTGAGCCGCCCGAGCCGCGCGAACTGTGCAGGCGTATTGCACAGCTTCTCAAGGCGCCGTCGACGGAGGACGGCGGCTGGCCGGCCCCGCCTGCCGAGTTCTCACAAAAACCATCTCACCCGGATCTCCAAAAGCCGGAACTTCCGAAGCCCGACGCGCCGAAAACCAGGACGGGTCGCGAGGGTTCGCTCTCGGAGGAATCGAAGTTGGTCAAGGTGGATACCGCCAAGGTCGACCACTTGGTCGACATGGTGGGCGAACTGGTCATCGCTCAGTCGCTGGTCCGGCACGATCCGTCGTTCGCCGCCATCAAGAGTCCTCGACTTGCCCGGAACCTTGCGCAGCTTGCGCGTCTGACCGGCGAAGTGCAGAAGACTGCGATGGCGATGCGGATGGTTCCCATCGGCCAAACCTTCCATCGAATGGTGCGCCTGGTGCGGGATCTCACGCGCAAGTCCGGCAAGATAGCCGAGCTGGAGTTGGCCGGAGAAGAGACCGAGCTCGACCGGAACATGGTCGAGGAACTGGCCGATCCCCTGATGCACATGGTTCGAAACGCGGTGGACCACGGCGTCGAGCTCCCCGGCGCCCGCAAGGCTGCCGGCAAGGCCGAGTGCGCCCGTCTTCAGCTTCGCGCCTACCACCAGGGCAGCCATATCGTCATCGAGATTTGCGATGACGGCCGGGGTCTGGACCGCGGAAAGATTCTGGAAAAGGCCCGGCAAAGGGGGCTGGCCGCCGCGGGCGATCATCTATCCGACGCCGAGGTTTTCGGCTTTATCTTCGAGCCCGGCTTTTCGACCGCGGAGCGGGTCAGTGACGTGTCCGGCCGGGGCGTCGGGATGGACGTGGTCCGCCGCCACATTCAGAAGTTGCGCGGCCGCATCGACATTCAATCGACCCCGGGCGCCGGCGTACGATTCACGATCAAGCTTCCGCTCACGCTTGCCATCATCGATGGCTTCGTCGTCGGGGTAGGGAAGGAGCGGTACATCGTGCCGATCTTCGCGGTGCGTGAGATCTTCCGGCCGCAGCCGGGCTGCGTCTCGACGGTGCAGCAGCGCGGAGAAATGGCGCTGGTGCGCGGGTCGCTTCTGCCCGTCGTCCGGCTGCACCGGCGGTTCGGCGTCCCACCTCGCTCGGAGGACCCCTGCGAGAGCCTGCTCGTCGTCGCGGAAACCGCGAGCAATCGGTATTGCCTGATGGTGGACGAGCTTCAGGGAAAGCAGGAAGTCGTCATCAAGAGTCTGGGCGAGTCCTTGAAGAATGTCGCCGGCGTGGCCGGTGGAGCCATTCTCGGCGACGGCCGCGTCGGTCTGATCCTCGATCTCGAGGCGATCTTCGGCGCGCCCGCTTCAGGAGATCTGCCGTGACCTCAGGCCACATCACACTTCGGGAGTTCGATAACATCTCCTCCCTCCTTTACGAGAAATCCGGCATCCGCCTGGCCGGCAAGGAAAAGATGGTGATCGCCCGCCTGGCGCGCAAGGTCCGCGAATCCGGCTGCGGTTCCATCGGGGAGTACTACCGCAACGTGGTTGAAGACTCAACGGGCCAACAACTCAACGGCCTGATTGACGCGCTGAGTACGAACCATAGCGGGTTTCTTCGCGAGCCCGCCCACTTCGACTTTCTGCGCACCCTCGTGCTGTCTTCAACGGCCAATTCCATCCGGATCTGGTGCGCCGCGGCCGCAACCGGTGAAGAGCCTTATACGATGGCCTTTTCGGTCCTGGACGCCCTTGGACCAGAGGCGTTTGCCAGGGTGCGCATCCTGGCCACCGACATCTCGACGCGCGCCCTGCACGCGGCGAAGCAGGGGATCTACGCGGAGGCACGACTGTCCGGCGTGCCGGCCGACTGGCTGCAAAAATACATGCTTCGAGGCACGGGACGCTGGGAAGGCTCCTTCCGGGTCAAACCGGAGATCCGGCGGATGTTGGAATTTCGACGCCTCAACCTGATCGAGCCGTTCCACCACCCCGAGCCGTTCCCGGTGATCTTCTGCCGCAACGTCATGATCTATTTCGACAAGAATACACAAGCGCGGCTCGTGAACCGGCTCGTCCGTGCGTTGGCGCCCGGCGGCTATCTCGTGGTTGGCCACGCGGAGAGTCTGACTGGAATCGATCATCCGCTTGAGTATGTGAGTCCCGCTACGTACCGGTTGCAGGCTGAAGCGCCACCGCTCTCTCACGCTGGCAACTCAACAAGAGGCAACCGAGCCACGGCCACAAGCCGGAATGGAGGCGGGCCATGAATATCGTGATCGGGGTGGCGGATTGCCAGGTGAGTCGCGAGCCTGACGCCATCCTCACCACTTTTGCGTTGGGCTCGTGTATCGCGGTTGCGGTTTACGATCCCCAGGCGCTGGTGGCCGGCATGCTGCATTTCATGCTGCCCGAATCCGCCCAGGATCCCGGGAGAGCCGAACGGAATCCGTACATGTTCGCGGACACCGGCATTCCGCTGCTCTTCCACCAGGCCTGTCACCTTGGGGCGGAGAAGCGACGGATGATCGTCCGTGTCGCCGGCGGCTCGCAACTGCTGGACGAACGGGGACTGTTTAACATCGGCAAACGAAACTACCTGGCGGTGAGGAAGATTCTCTGGAAGGCGGGCGTGCTGGTCCGCTCGGAAGAGGCGGGCGGAAATCTTACGCGAACCTTGAAACTTCACGTCGCCACGGGTCGTTGCGTGGTCACCACGCCCGGCGTCAACGGCGGAAGGGAACTGTAAAATGGCAATCGATCTGTTAATTGTGGACGACTCGCCGGCGATGCGATCGTTCATCACCCGCGTGATTGAGCTCACGGGTCTGGATGTTGGAACGTGCTTACACGCCGGAAATGGCGAAGAGGCGCTCGAGGTGCTGGCACGCCAAACGGTAGACGTGGTCTTGACGGATATCAACATGCCGGGAATGAACGGCGAGGAGTTCGTCAGCCGGATGGCGGCAAGCGAAACGCTGCGGCACATTCCGATCATGGTCGTCTCAACCGATTCGACGCTTTGCCGGCATGAGCGGATGACCTCGCTCGGCGTGCGCGGCTACCTCCGAAAACCATTCACGCCGGAAGCACTGCGGCTGGAACTGGTGCGCGTGCTTTCGGTTCAACCGGAAGGGAGTCCTCAATGAGCCTCGCCCCGGTAGGCCAGACGCTGTTCGCCGCCGCGCAGGAAGTGCTCGAGACCATGTTCTTCTCGTCGGTCTATGGCGAGAGCGTCGAGCTGACGCCCTTCCGCGGTGTGGGCGCGACGCTGTGCGTGGAGGGGCGACCTTCGGGGCGCTTTGCCTTGATCGCCACTCCCGGGGCGGCCAGGATCGCGGCGTCCAACTTTCTCGGCAAGGAATCGGAAGCGGAAGTCACGGACGTCGAAGCGGAACAAACCATGGCCGAGCTAGCCAACATGATCTGCGGCGACGCACTGAGCCGTTGCGGCGAATGCCGTGAGGCCAACTTCCACCTCACCTCGCCGGAGCCGATTCAGGCCCTCAAAGAATCCTGGACCTCCGGTGGGCTTCGGCGTCATTATCTTGTGGACGGCGGCGCTCTCTCCGTGGTGCTGATTCTGGTGAACGAACCGCAATGAAGCCGCTGAGGCGCTCCATCCGGGTGCTGATCGTCGATGACTCGGCGATCGTCAGAAAACTGCTCACCGAAACGCTCTCGAGGGAGCCGGATATCGAAGTCGTTGGCACAGCGCCGGACCCCTACGTCGCCCGCGACAAGATCGTGGCTCTGAGGCCGGACGTTCTGACCCTCGATATCGAAATGCCGCGCATGGACGGGCTGACGTTTCTCAGGCGGATCATGCAGCATCATCCGATGCCGGTGATCGTCATCAGCTCGGTCGCGCAGTCATCCTGTCACACGGCCATCGACGCGCTGCGGAGCGGGGCGGTCGATGTTATAGCGAAGCCCGGCGGGCCGTATTCGGTGGGCGGCCTCAGCCAGAGTCTTGCGCACAAGATTCGCGCCGCTGCGTCTTCGCGCATCGGGCCGCGATCGATCGCGCGCACTAAGCCGAACCCGGCCGCGACGGCCAATCCGGATGCGCCACTCATCGCCATTGGCGCTTCGACCGGAGGCATAGAGGCGATCCATGCGATCCTGTCCGGGCTGCCGGGCGACTGCCCGCCGATCGTCATCACACAACACATACCCGCCGGCTTTTCTCGCGCCTTTGCCGGCCGGCTGAATACCTGCTGTGCAATGCAAGTGAAGGAAGCCGCGGACGGAGATCCGATTCTCCGCGGTCGCGCGCTCATCGCTCCCGGCAACTTTCACATGCTCGTGCGCGGCTCCGCTTCCACGGGATTGCACGTCAACGTGATGGATGGCGCGCGGGTGTCTTATCAGCGGCCGTCGGTGGATGTGCTGTTCGCCTCGGTCGCCGAAGCGCTGGGCCCCCGGTCGGTCGGAGTGATTCTGACCGGCATGGGCGGCGACGGCGCAAAAGGCCTCCTGAAAATGAAACAGGCCGGCGCAGCCACCATTGCCCAAGATGAAGCTTCCTGTGTGGTTTTCGGTATGCCCAAGGAGGCGATCAAGAGGGGCGCGGCCGATCGCGTGTTATCTCTCGATGATATCGCGCCATATCTGCTGTCCCACACCTGAAGCGGGGCAGCCGCGCGCTGAAGCCTCTCTCCCTTAATTCGACGGTTCGCCCCGGTGATTTTCCAAAAACTCCCGGTCGATCGCCTTGCGCCCTCTGAACCCCTCCTCGAGCCCGTGCCAGAAGCTAATCCCCGATTCACCCAGCTTCCAGCACAAACAGACTTGCTGGCCACGGTACATGGTGATGAAGTCCACCAGGCCGATGTCCAGGTCCTTAACCTGGGCCCCGCGTTCCTGAATCGCTTCGATTCCCCGCTTCAGCTCTTCGGCGCCCCGGTCGCGGCTCGCGCGAAGTTCCAGCACCTGCTGGCGGTCGATCACGACGCCGCCCATCAGCATCACTCTCTGATTCAGCGATCGCAGCGCGCTATCCGCCTGTTCGAATTCCTTTTTGGCGTCTAGCGCGGCGCGAATCAGCCGCTCGATTTCGGGCAGCAGCCGCTCCGCTTCGGCGAGTGTGAACAGCCGTACCATCGCGCCGGCGCTTAAACCCCTGAGACCTGCACCGACATCGACCGGCTGCGCGGCCCGTCGAATTCCGCCAGGATGATGCTCTGCCAGGTGCCCAGCAGCACGCTGGAGTTGCGCACCTGCAGGCAAAGAGTCTGACCCATCAGCATGCCGCGAAGGTGAGAGTCCGCGTTCTGCCGCTCGCAGTCGGAAAACTCCGGATCGTTGTGACGCCAGTCTCCTTCTTTTGTCACCAGGTTGTCGAGGAACGTTTTGACATCCTGTATGAGTGCGTCCTGCCACTCATTGAGAAAGACAGCGGTGGTCGTATGCAGGGACTGCAAGTGTACGATCCCGTCGCGGATTCCGCTCTTGCGCACGATCTCGTTGATGCGGTCTGTGATGTTGATGAGCTGCATCCTGTCTGCGGTAATCCAGTCCACAACCCGGTTGAAGATCCGGAATCCGCCGGGCTCGGCGTCTGCCGTGTCCCGTGCCTCCGCCGGCTCCACTTCCGTTCTGGTTCCCGTGGTGCTCATGCCAGCCCTCCCTGTATCGAGTGTTTCAACTCCGGGAAACGTCAAAAGCGCTCGCCGTTTTTGAACCAGCGCGAGTCAGCCGGATCATTCAGGCCCTTGTCTCCTGGCTCCTGGCTTCTGACTTCTTAACCGCAAGCCCGATCCGCAGGCGCACAAGCCGGTGATTGTTATCCGCCCTGCGTTGGGGCCGGCTTTGATGGTTGCAATCCTGCGGTAACGAACTATGATTATAACAAGCGAGGTACGACATGACACTTTGGCGCAGCTTGGCGAGCCGGCGGCAGTTGTTCCGGGGCGCGGGAACAGGATTCGCAGCAGGATTATTCGGACGCCTTCCGGTTCTCGCCGCTACGCAACCGGGGGCCAGCGTTTACGACAGCATCGGTGTCCGCCCGATCGTGAATTGCAAAGGCACCTTCACGATAATCAGCGGATCGCAAACGCTGCCCGAGGTGAAAAAAGCCATGGAGGAGGCGTCCCGCCACTACGTCCATCTGGACGAGCTGATGGACGGCGCCGGTAAGCGGCTGGCCGAACTGACCAAGGCCGAATGGGGCATCATCACCGCGGGCTGCGCCGCCGCGCTCACGCACGCCACCGCCGCCGCGATCGCCGGCGCGGATCCCGAAAAGATGCAGCGGCTGCCCGACCTGACGGGTCTCAAGAACGAGGTCGTCATGCCGCGCCCGTCGCGCAACGTTTACGACCACGCTATCCGCATGCTCGGCGTCAAAATGATCACGCCCACCAGCAAAGACGAATTCCTCGCCGCGCTGCGCCCGTCGACGGCCCTGGTCGCGCTGCTGGGCGAGAACGTGCCGCGCCACCCGATGACGCTCGAAGAGATGGCCGAGGCCGCGCACAAACGTGGGATACCCGTGATCGTCGACGCTGCGGCTGAGCGCCTCACCATCCCCAACGTCTATCTGACCAAGGGCGCCGACATGGTCGCCTATAGCGGCGGCAAGTGCCTGCGCGGTCCGCAGTGCGCCGGCGTGCTGCTCGGCAAGAAAGATCTGCTGCAGGCCGCCTGGATCAACTCTGCGCCGCACCACGCCTTCGGGCGGTCTCTCAAGGTCGGCAAGGAAGAGATCATGGGCATGCTCGCCGCCGTCGAAGCGTGGACGAAACGCAATCACGACGCCGAATGGAAGCAGTGGGAGGGATGGCTCGGCGTCATTCGCGACAAGGTCAGCTCGCTGCCGGCGATCCGCACGGAAGTGATTCAGCCTCGAGGCCCCTCGAACTACGCTCCGCAGTTGCGCATTACCTGGGACGCGGCCAAGCTCGGCGTCACTGGAAGCGAAGCTTACGATGCGCTGTACAACGGGAATCCACGCGTGATCGTCCCGAACGGCGAGGCGTCGTTGACAGTCATGCCGTACATGATGATGCCCGGCGACGAGCGCATCGCCGCCGAGCGCATTCGCGAGGTGCTCTCTCGGCCGGCCACGCGCAAGCCCGAAGCCGCACCGTCGGGTTCGCCGTCTTTCACGGGACAGTGGGACGTCCGCATCACCTATGTTCGCGGCGAGTCGTCCCATATGCTGTTCCTCGAGCAGCAGGGCGAGAAGCTCGTCGGCTCGCACCGCGGCGACATCCTCGCCGGCGATCTCAACGGAAAGGTGACGGGAAGCCGCGCGGTCTTCCGCAGTTCGCACCGTTACGAGGGCTCATCCATCGGCTATCAGTTTGACGGCGTCATGAACGGCAGCGAAATCCGCGGCACGGTCGATCTCGGTGAATACGGCCAGGCCCAGTTCACCGCGCGCCGCCATTTTAATGCCTGATGCCCTGTTCTCGATGCCGCTCGAGCAGCTCCGAGCCCGGGCGCGCATGGGCATCCACATCGAACCCGGTATTCCGCGCGTGCTCGATCACATGGCGCGGTCAATCGCCGATGAAATCCGCTCGCGCCCGGCCGCGCGCCTGATCCTCCCGGTCGGCCCAACTGGTCAATATCCGCGCCTCGCTGAAATCACCAACCGCGAGCGCATCAGTTGGCGCCACGTCCAAGTGTTTCAGATGGACGAGTTCCTAGACTGGCAGGGGCGTCCGATCCCGATCGATCATCCGCTGAGCTTTGAAGGCGCCATGCGGCGCTTCTTCTCCATGATCGATCCCGAGCTTCGCATTCCGGACGCGCAGTATCATGTCCCGCACCCGTTTCGTCCGGATGAAATCAGCGAGTCCATCGAGCGTGCCGGCGGAATCGACGTCTGTTACGGCGGCATCGGCTATCACGGCCACGTCGCGTTCAACGAGCCGCCGCTGTCGCGCTGGGCGCGCATCTCCGTCGAGGAACTGCGCAACTCGCTCACGCGCGTCGTGTGGCTCGGTGACGACTCCATCGTCGTGCAGAGCATCAACTCTGCCGGCGGATGCCCGGCTGCGATTCCGCCGATGGCGGTAACGCTCGGGATGCGCGACATCCTCGCGGCTCGCCGCATTCGGCTGTACTGCGCGGGAGGCGCGCGCCATCAGGCCGTCTTTCGCATCGCCGTCGCAGGCGAGGTGTCGGTCGACTACCCGGTGACGCTGTTGCAGGGGCACGCGGACGTCGTGGTCCACACCGATGAGGCTACCGCTCGTCCGATCGCTGCGGGGCTGTGGTGAGCGTCAGCGCCGTCGCGCCAATGATCAGCACACCGCCCGCGAGAGTCCACACGCCAGGCCGTTCCCCGTGCGCGACCCAAGCCCACACCGGATTCAGAGCGGGCTCGAGCAGCAACAGCATTGAGGTTTCGAGCGCCGGCAGACGTTTTACAGCGCGCGTCAGCAGCCAGTAGGCGAGCCCGATCTGAATCACGCCAAGATAGGCGATCGTCGCCCAGTCACTCGCGGTCGCGCCCACGACGGGAAGAGCCTGCGGCAGCGACACCACGAACGCGATCAAATTTCCGGCCGCCACGGTCGCGAGCGCCGGATCGCCCTCGCTGGATCGCGTCCCGATCCATCGCAGTCCAGCAATGGTGAACCCCCAACACACGCCACACAATGCTCCAAGAACGTTGCCGCGCACCGGATCGGGCGCCGTACCGGCCGGTGCGTCTTGCACGACGAAACAGGCGAGCAGACCCGCCAACAATGCCGCCATGAAAACGTAGTCGCGTGGGCGAGGTCTTTCTTTGAGCAACCACGGTCCAATGAGAAAGAGATACAGCGGTCCGGTGGACTGAAGGAAGATCGCGTTTGCGGCGGTTGTCAGCTTCGTCGCAATCACGAACAGGATGAGCGTTCCCGAATAGGCCGCGCCTACGACTCCCATCCGCCAGTTCCAACCGCGCCGGATTTCGGGAATCAGCGCCAGCAGCGCGGCTGCCGCCACGATCGAGCGGAAGCCCGCAACCTGCCAGCCGCTGAGATGTGTCCACTTGATGGCAGCGCCGCCGGTGGAGAAGATCACAGCAGCGGCGAGGGCGGCGATCCGGCTGCGCGTCACTGCCCTTGTGGCGCGGGTCTGGACGCCTGGCCCAGCGTGATGACACTACGGAAACGCACAAGCGCCGGGACGAGACCCCGCGTGGCAGACACAAGTGTCTGCGCCACTCTCATGGAGAGCAGCGGGCGCTGTTGAATGCTTTCGTAAACTGACTCCGCTTTTCCGCATCCTGAATCGAAAGCGATCTTTTCAGAAAGCGGCACGCTTCGGTGCGGCGCTCGGGATTCGGCGATTGCGCCAGAATCGATTCCGCCAGCCAGTAGTGCGCCTCGTAGTCATTGGCGTCGGCATCCACGAGCGCGCGATACTCCGCCTCCGCCAGATTGTAGCGTTTGTCATCGATATAAATCGCGCCGAGGTTAAAGTGTGCCTTGGCGTTCTTGGTGTCCGCCTGAATCGCCCGCCGGTAAGCAACCACCGCCGCGGCGACGTCCTTACGATCTTCCGCCGCGACGCCCTGGTTGGCATACGCATCACCCAGCCTCGCACGCAGCCCGCGCATTTGTTCGGGGCTAAGCTGCGCGCCGTAGATCTTTTGGATCGCCTCCAATTGCTCCGGCGTCGACGCTTGTTTGAGCCGGCAATCCACCGCCAGTGCCTGCGCCTCGAGGCGCGGAAAAGTCGCCGACGTACCCGCCGACGACGATTCCAGAAGAAGGGCCGACTGGCACGCGCCTCCTGCAACGGCCGACAGCATCCGCCACGCCGTGAGATCGCCCTGCGATGCTTCCGTCAGCTTCGCTCCCATGGCCTGCGCGAATTCGCTTTGGGCGTGCGAGTACTCCTTCAATCTGTGCAGCAGCATACCCCGGCGAAAATGCGCGTCCCCAATCGCCCAGGAGGCATCGTCGTTGGCGCGAGCCGTCTGTGCCGCTGACTGGTAATCCCCGGACGCGGGCGTCCAATGCTCCAGCCCCTCTTTGGCGCGCGCGCGCAAGTACAACGCATGCGAGAGAGCCGGATTGGCTTTGATCGCCGCATCGAAACTGGCGACAGCGGCTTCATATCGCTTCAACTCCAGTTCGGCGGAACCCAGGCGGTAGTAGCCGTCGCCCATATCCGGACGCGGGCCTAGCAGCGTGGTGACTTCGGGGCGCGGGGACCTGGCCGCAGCAGTCCATGCCTGCAGTGCCTGCTGCAACTGCACGATGGCTTCGATCGGCCGGCCCTGACGAAGCAATTGCCGGCCCGACATCCACGTCGCCCAGGGATAGCCGGCCAAGGGCTCCAGGACGCGCGCCGCTTCCTCGACGTTGTTCTTTTGGTACGCCAGCCACGCCAACCAGACTCTGCCCGTGTTCAGCAGCGAACGGCAGAAGGACTCGCTCATCACGGCGGTCTGCGGACAGAACGAGCGCGAAACAGCCGCCTCCAGATCGCGCGTGACTTCCGGATACGCATCGGCGCGGCCCTGTTTGAGCCGGGCGATTGCGGGCAGCACGCTGAGCCCGGGGGGAATTGGCTCGCGACCTTTCGCCGGCCACGTGGCAATGGCTGCCGTGAAGTCCTTATTCGCGGCTTCGTAACCCGACGTGTTGCCGCTTACCACTGCCTCGAACAGCTCGCAGTAGCCTTTGCGGTAGTGAACCAGGTAGCGCGATTCCTGGCGGATCGCAGCCAGCAACTGGGCGTGCGATGCGATGCAGGCGTTCGCGTCGGCGGCGGATGGGAGGGGCGCCTGGTCGACCTTGTCGAAGTCTTGCTTGGCCTTGACAGCGGCTGGGTTGGGGAGTTGCTCGCCGAGTGCGGCGGCGAGCGAAAGCACGCCTGCGATGATTGCGTGTCGAAGCGGAATGGACATCGCGCCAGGTAGCCTCAGCTCCCGCGCTTTCCGCCGCCGAGCGCAGCCGCGGCTCCGCCACCGGCAGCACCGGCTCCGAGCAGGATCCAGAGCGCTGTGCGGTTCGTTTTCTTCTGCGGCTGATCTTCAACGCCAGGCGCCTGACCACCGCTGCGTCCCTGCGGCGCCGGTGCCTGAGAGCCGCCTTGGGGCGCTGTTTGCGCCATGCCGAAGAGCAACGCTTGCCCCGCCGACATCCTCTGGAGGCGCGCGCCGGTCGGCGCAATGACATCCACTGAGCCTGCTGCCACCGCGACGTTCACCTTGCCGCCCTCGATCAGCGAGGCATCGATCTTGGTACCCGGCGCGGTCGGCCGCAATTCCAATGCATCGGCAAAGAAGCGCGTCCCCCCGGATTCGCCGGACTGGAATCGCGCGGCGCCTCGGGCGAGCGAAACCTCCGCG
>JBOGMR010000731.1:0-8759 GCA_050746825.1 Bryobacteraceae bacterium
GCCTTCGACCATGTGAAGGTGCTGATGAATGTGAGACCGCGGGAAAACCGCTGTTCCCCACGCAGTTGAAGCCCATGATAATTCGAAAAGGCGGTGCTGGTAGTTTCAAACACGTTGCTCAGCGGAACGATCACTCCATTCTGCACGGCATAAGGAACGAGGCGGCGATACTGCGTGAGCGTGGTGGGACCAAGGTTGGGCCCGCGTATCTGACTCGGCGTGAGATTCCCCCAAGTGGCTCTGGGACCCAGCGGCTCGGCGGTGTTGGTGTTTTCACGGCGGTTGAGCCGAGTTCCCTTTGTGCCCACGTAGCCGATTTCCACAACCATGTTCCCAGGGAGTTTGCGCTGGATGTTCAGGTTCCAGGACTGCACGTAGGAATTGCGGAAGTCCGGGGAGTAGACGTTCGGGCCCGGATAGAACGGCGCTACCGGCCCAGTCAGGCCCGGATTCTCGACGAGGAACCCGAGGAAGCCTTCCGGACCGGGGAGTCCATTTTGGCCCAGTCCAAGATCCTGCTGATCTTCGATCACATAGGGCCAGTTTTCGATCGTGTCCTCTGTGAGCAGCATCGGGACGGTATCGTAAAAGATCCCGTATCCTCCGCGGACGACGGTCGAACTGCTGCCGAAGGGCTGCCACGCGAATCCAAAGCGCGGCGCCACGTTCTTTCTGTCTGCACGCGAAAGCGAGCGCGGAAGGGCGGATGCGTTGTAGTCCTTGGCCGTGCCCTCGGCCAAGCCCCAAAACGGGATGTACGGATTTCCGATCGGGAAGTTAGGTCCGCACGTCGCGAAGTCAGAGCAGCGGTTCGGCGAAACCAGCGTGGAGATCCGGTCGCGCGTATCATGGGGCGGCAGGTAGAGCAGGTACCGGACACCGAGATTCAGAGTGAGCGATCGCGAGAGTTTGAAGTCGTCCTGAAAATAGGCGCCGTATTCGGTTGCGCGCAGGCGGGTAGCGAAGTCCGAAATGCGGCGGGCCTTCTGACGGGTCAGGCCGAGCAGAAAATTGGCGAACGTGTGGCCGGTATTGCCCACGCCATCGATCCCGGTCCACTGCGCGTTCGAAAATGCGAAGTCGCCGCGGGTCACCTGGGCTCGCACCACGTTCTCCATGACGTACCGCACCTCACCGCCCACCTTCATGAAGTGGCGGCCCTTGTTGAAGGAAAAATTATCAATGAGCTGAAAAGTATTGTTGCGGCGGATCAGCGGCAGACCGCTGTCGTCACCAAGTGTGGTGAAGCCGGTGATGCTGATGCTGGGAGAGCCCTGGATGGCGGGATCGGAGGAGGCGTGTGAAAGCCCGCGTATGCCGAACTTTCCAATCCAATCTACTTTCCTCTCCGAATCATTGTTCTGGAACCACCCGAGGTAGCCGAGTCGCAGCTCATTGATCCTCGTAGGACCGAGGACGCGGGTGTAGCTGAGGGTTCCGTTGAGATTGCGCGTCGTGCTCCGACTGCCGAATCCAGTGAAAGATCGCGGGTTGTACCCACGCGAATCGTTAATCGTCAGGCGCGAGTAAAACGTGTCGTTGGCTGTGACCTGGTGGTCCACGCGAATATTGCCCTGATCGTAGTAGTTGCGGTTGGAACGGCCGTCCGGATAGTTGTCGAGAGTGTCGCCGTTTGCGGCGGTCACCCCGGGCGCGGTTGGAGCGCGAATGAAATCGGGGTCGACCACCATCCGGGCAGCGACACCGTCGAACTGTGAGCGGGGAATGACATTCCCGGGAAAAGCTTCACGCACCCAGCGGAGACGGCCGGCGGAGTCGGTGACTTGCCGGGAGGAGAGAGGATCAAAAATCTGGCCGCGTCGCCATTGACGGCCGAGCGCGTCAGTACCGGCCGAGGCGGCGAGCAGATTCTGCGAGAAATTCCCGGAGCGCTGGGCCAGTGTGGGCACCTCGTTGAGGTTGGCCGCGCCGCGTACCTGGCGGAACCCTTCATAGTTCGCGAAGAAGAACGTTCGGCGCTCGCCGCCCGTTCGAATCGGCAGCGGACCTCCCAGAGTAAAGCCGAACTGGTTTTGGTTGAATGGCGGTGCGCACGCCGCACGCGTGGACACGTCGGGATCCCTCTTGTCGCAAGGAAACGCGATCCGATTGGTGTCGAAAAAGCGCCGCGCCTGGATGGCATTGTTCCGGATGAAATAGAACGCGCTTCCATGCATTTCCTTGCTGCCGGATTTGGTGACGATGTTGACCTGAGCTCCCGCGCCCTTGCCGAACTCAGCCGAATAGTTATTCGTCTGAATTTTGAACTCCTGCAAAGCGTCGATGGACGGCCGGACGGAGATGTTGTTCTGGAAGCCATCCGAGTTGGAAGTGCCGTCGATCTGGAACGCGTTCTGCTCGGAGCGTAGGCCGCTTACCGTGAAGCCGCCTCCGGTGCCCGCGCCGGGAGCGCCCGTATTGGCGCCTGGGACCAGCAGCGCCAGTTCCACGAAGTTGCGCCCATTTAGCGGAAGCGCGAGGATCTTCTGCGTGTCGATGACGGCTCCAAGCGACGAGCTCTGGCTGTCGAGAATCGGAGTCTGTCCTGTGACTTCAACGATTTCACTTAACTGGCCGACGTCCATTTGGATGTCGAACGCAGCGTTCTGATCCACCTGGAGGATCACTCCCCTCGACTGGTACGTCTTGAACCCCTTTAGCGTGACCGCAAGATCGTAGGTCCCCGGAGTCAGACCGGGGAGGCTGAATTCCCCGAGATCATTAGCTATCGAGGCGCGCTGGAACCCGGTCGCGATATTCGTGGCAACCACGCTGGCGGCCTGTAGAACGGCGCCCGACGAGTCGCGGACGGTCCCGGAGATCGTGGCGGTGCCCAACTGACCATGACACAGCCCGGCTGAAAGAATCAAATAGGCAACCAGGGGACAGATGTTGATTTTGCTCTCGCTTCGCATGCAGAACCCCTCTCACGTTGATGGCTGATCGGGTGAAGGTTGAAGGCCAGAGACGGCCTTGAAGGGCGGCGCCAATTATCCGGGCTGGAACCATGCCCTCGGGCAAGGGCGCCGCCAATGTGCTTCGGACTGGCGCACGGCAGCTTGAGTTGCTGGCCACTAAAAGTAGCAAGATCCAATCTGGTATCGAATCCACGAGCGACTCCTGTGTGAGGACGCCTCGCTTCTAGAACCTCTGGCGTATAGTATACGACTCCGCCTGCAATAAACCGAGTGCTCTACAGTTCGCGAACGGTTCGGAACCATTTGAATGCGCGGGTCAACGGCGCCGATGCGGTCAGTCTCGTTGCACTTGTCCCGAGAATGGCTGTGTGCTAGCTGATGCTGTCGGTGTCTGTGAGCGCCAGCGACGAGACCGAAAGGGTTGCGCTCGTACTCCGGCCCTTTTCGCTTCGAACTCTCACATTCTCCGGTGAACAAGGGTTAACAGACGGTTGCGCGCGGGCGGGCGAGAGGAACAGTCCTCATGAAACGGCGCGTCGAACGTCTCCGTTTTGTCCGACCCGTTATTCGCTTGACTGACAGATCCGCATCAGCGGATTTACTGAACGAGGATGCACGCACTCATGCGTGCCGCGCCGAGACTTCCTGCAACGCCTCCCTTAAGGCCGGTTAAGCTCAATCCCGCGTGAGCGCCGCCTCACAGCGAGCCACCTCGGCGGCAGCTCGATCCTTTCTGCGGGTATCGTAGATGCTGGAAACGCCCCACCGCCGCCACTGACTCCAGATTGCGAGGCTTTTCCGATGCCAGTCGCACGCCCATCGCCAATGCTCGCGACGCTCGGAGTGCGGCCCAGTCTTGTTCGCAAGTGCGGCGTAGGCGCGGCCCAAGGCCTCGTAGCAATCCGCCAAACTGCGTCGCAGGAGCATGTCCGAAGGTCGCCCCCGCGATAAATCCTCTGCAATGGCGAGCGCCTGGCGGTGATCCTCGATCGCTTCCTTCACCCTGCCCAGATCCACTTGCGCAGCTCCGATCTGGTTGTAGCTGCGAACCAGATTTTGGCGATGATCGACTCGCGACGTGTTCGCCGGCGCCAGGCGCTTTTGTGCTTCGAGCGCGGCACGGGAGGTCTCCAGAGACTTCGCAGGTTGCCCCAGCTTGCGCTGTGCGTCCGCAAGGTGCGTGGAAGTCGAGATCCACAATTGCTCCTGAGGGTTGAATCGACGGGTGATCGCTTCCACCAGATCGAGCGCTCTTTGGCACGTTTCGGCGCTGGCGCGCGGATCGCGCTCGAGCAGGATCTCGCACGCCGTCTCCAGTTCGATCACCAAATCCGACTGCGCCATCCGGTTATTGGGGTCCGCGCGCGCCAGTTCCTCGGCAATGGCGATGGCCTTCCTCGAGGTCTCCAGGGCGCCCGTATGGTCGCCCAGGTTCAATACATCCGGCCGGCCCAGTAAGCGCGCCATCTCGCCGTAACTGTTCATGACGTCCCTGCGCCGGCGAACGTTCACGGGTTGAGCAGCCAGGAGGGCCTCCCGCATGGCCACCGATTGACGGGCCTGTTCGAGTGCGGCAGTGAGGTCCCCGCTGGAGGCCAAAGCGCGGCTCAGCCATCGAAGGCCCAGCCCCAAAGCCGCACGCGAGTCCTCGCCGGGCGAAAGATCCACCCACCTCTTCGCGATGCTCACGGCTCGTGCAAGGTTCTCCCTTGCCGCCGCCAGATTCCCCATCGTCAGTTCCAGCTGACCCACTTGAACGGATAGCTCCACCACAATCTGGGCGTCCTCGGAACTGCCGGGCTGCATCGCATATAGCCTTTCAGCGATTGCCAGACCATGTCCGAAGTGTTCTCGATCCACGTCCTTCCGTTCGTCAGTTTGAACATACCCGATGCGACCATGAATGCGCGCCACCAGCCGATGCAATACCGGATCCGTGTCGCGCTCGGCGAGACCCGTGGCCAGAACGAGCGCTTTCTGGTAACTTGCCAAGGCGGCCTCCGGGCGCCCGAGATTGGGCCGGACCGGATATCCTTGGACGTCTCCGATTCTCTGGTAAGCTGACGCCAGCTCATATTGCAGCGAGCGATCGTCGCCGGATTCCCCGGCCAGCCGGTCCAGGTACTCGAGCGAGGTCTTCACGATCGATTCCCGCACCAGCGTCGACCCGGGCAGCGCCTGGATCTGGTCATGGATATCGAACAGGAACGTGTTGGCCAGCCCGCGTACTTCTTGAAACCGGCGTTCGGCGCGGCGGGCCTGGTGGGTGGAGACGAGTGTTGCGCCGACCAGGCTTGCTGCGACCGCGACACAAGCGGCAACCGATACCCTGTGTCTGCGCATGAACTTTGCCGCGCGATAGCGAAATGTCGGCGAGCGCGCGGCAACGGGCCGATTCTCCATGTAGCGCCGCAGATCCTCTGAAAAGTGCTGCACGGAGGAATAGCGCATCCGGCGCTCCGTCTGCATGGCCATCAGCACGATCTTGTCCAGGTCAGCTCCCACCTTCAGGGGCGTGCCGGCGCTCTCCTCGGACGCCTTGCGGGCCGCAACGCTGGGTGGCGCGATCGGCTTCTCGCAGATCACGCGCGCCAGCTCCGTCGGGTCGTTGGAGGTGATGCGGTGCGCCGGGGTTCGGGCCAGCAGCTCGTAGAGAACGGCGCCGAGCGAGTAAATATCAGAAGCCGTGGTAATGGGTTCGCCCTTCACTTGCTCCGGGCTGGCGTATTGCGGCGTTATCATGCGCAGCGTCTGGGTCAGAACGGACTTCTCCGGTTCTGCGCTGAGCATTTTGGCGATACCGAAATCGAGCAGCTTGGGCGAGCCGGAATCCTCTACCAGGATATTGCTCGGTTTCAGGTCGCGGTGAACAATCAGGTTCTGATGCGCGTACTCCACTGCCGCGCACACCTTGCGGAACAGATCCAGGCGCCGGTCAACGTTCAGGCCATGGCGCTCGCAGTAATCGCTGATAGGCAGGCCGTTCACATAGTCCATCACCAGATAGGGAAGACCGTCCGCCGTGGTTCCGCCGTCAATCACCCCCACAATGTAGGGATGCTCCAGCCGGGCCAGAATTTGACGCTCATAGCGGAAGCGCTGCTGCATCTCCTCGCTTCCTATGCCCCGTACAATCTTGACGGCGACCTCCTTGCGGAATACGTCATCGGCGCGGCGCGCCAGATACACAGTTCCCATGCCGCCACTGCCGAGCTTGGAGAGAATCTCGTAGGCGCCGGCCAACTGTCCCGTCCGGCCCGCACCTTCGTGTATCGATCGCACCTCCTCGCTGATCGCGGTGTTTAGCAGTTCTGGCCCTTTGGCGTCAGCGGCCAGCAATGCTTCGACTTCCGCTCGCATGGCGGGGTCGCCGGCGCACTGCGCTTCGATCCAGACGGCGCGCCCCTCGGGTTCGACTTCCAGCGCCGCATCGAACAGCTCGCCGATCCGCTTCCAGCGTTCCGGTGTCACGGCATTCCCGAGCGACCGAGCTGCGTATTGAGCCACGCTTCGGCCAAGCGCAGTTCTCGCCTCACTGTACGTGTCGAGACGGCGAGGTGCTGGGCCGTCTCCTCTTCGGTGAAGCCTCCGAAAAAGCGAAGCTCCACGATTCGGCATTTGCGCCGGTCGAATTGCTCCAGGTGATTGAGGGCATCGTGAATCGCGATCACATCGGCGCCGCCATGGCCCATCCCCAGCGCGGTGTCCTTCAGATCGACCATCACAGCGCCGCCACCGCGTTTCTGGCTCCGCCGGTTCCGCGCGTGGTCCACCAGAACCTGCCGCATCACGTGCGCCGCGACCCCAAAGAAATGGCTCCGGCTCTGCCAGTCCGGCTGCTTCTGCTCGACCAGACGAATGTACGCCTCGTGGACTAACGAAGTTGGTTGCAGGGTCGCGGCTTGGCGTTCGCCGGAAAGGTGGCGCGAGGCGAGGCGCCGCAGCGCGTCGTACACCAGCGGTACCAGCCGGTCGCGCGCTCCTTCGTCGCCTCCCGCCCACTGCTCTAACAGACGGGTCACCCTGGCGCTCTCTGGCATCTGCATGCGGCCCGGCCCCCCTCTGAAACCTTGCACTATACCAGAAACTAAACAGAGCGTAATAAATAATTGCGTATCCGCTCCCTCTACCGGCTCGGTATCGGTTTCTGAGCCACGACCGTTAGGGAGTGGTCATTGGCATACGCAAACAGTAACGGCGTCGTGTTTAGTTACGCCCTCTCGATCCGCGTCCGGTTTGGATTGCCGATTCCGCCCTTCTAGGCAAGCGAGCGAATCGCCCAAACAGAACGAAAGGAAACGAACAACTTGAACGCCATGAAGATCCACTTTGCAATAGCCCTCTGCGCCGCGGCCGGCTCTTGGGGCCAGACTATTTCTCTTGACAACACCCTGGAAGGGCCGATGTTCGGCGGCTCCCTCGGTCAAACCATGCGTATTTCTGTCGCGGCGGACCCTGCGGCGCGTTGCCTGGCCACGGCTGCGTTCCGCAACTCGGCGGTCGACCCGCCCGATCCCGACAAAACCTTCGACCTTCTTCCCGGCCATGTAGGCATTGCCGAAATCAACCTCGGCCGGCTAGTGACCCGATTTGGCCAGCGCATAGAGTTGCGGCCAGTCGTGAAGATCCTGGATGGGAAATGCTCGGCAACCGCGGAGGTGTTCGAGAATCTCACCGGCCGTCTGACTGCCCACTTGCGGCTGTTCGTCGACCCGCCGGATCCGGACCTTCCAGCCGTCAGCGTTGCGCTGGGACAGATTCTGCGCCTGGGCGTTACCCCTACGGTCGATCCGCCGGATCCGGACAAGAGCTGTGCAGCCGTGCTGGGATTCTTCGACGCGCGCGGCAATCGAGTGGGGCCCACCAAAACGGTGAACCTGTTGCCCGGGCAGTTCGATTTTTTAGACCTCGACCCGAATCTTCTGCCGGCGGGCTCAGGCCCTCGGATCGCCCAGCCGCGGTTGCTACCGCCGTCGGTCGGCGATCCGACCCGCTGCGTGGCGTCTCTACAAGTGTACGAACAACTCAGCGGCTGGACCACGGAAGTGATCCAGGGTAAATAGGTTCACCAGGAATCAACGGCTTCCTTCAGGGGCAGGCTCTGGCCGCAACTAAGGGAGCGCCTCGCTGGGCGGCACAGGGTGTAAAGCTTCGAGGACGCCGGTGACCTTGCGAGCTCCATCCTGGGCTCTCCGCTGCCGGTAGGTACCGGGAAGAGGGCTGGTGTCCACGTAGCCGGACCGGGGCGGTGCCAGTGCGACTAACCTGTCAAGCTTGCGCCGCGTCGTCTGAGACTCGCATCCCTGTGCGCTTTCGCCGCACTTTCCGCACCGGCTTTGGTCCTGAACCCGGTTCAGCTCCGTCTCCCTGTTTGCACGACCAACCGTACGTTGTCTCGGCCATCAAAACCCCCGGCCCAAATGTTGAGAGAACTAAGAGAAGACGTAACACGATGAAGCCTTCCGCTGGCGTATAGTTACTACCTGACCGACTCAGGAATCCAGAACTGATTGTCCACCTGTCGGCACTCAACCATGTGAATCTTTCCGCCTGGCTTTAAATCCTCGCCATCTGCGTCGATGCACCACCCCGTGAATCTGTTTTTAATTTGAAAATAGCCCGCTAGTCGAGGGACAGGAACGAGTTGCCAATGGATTCGGTGCCGCCGTGCGGTACACCTCATCGCTACCTGATTAATACCCTTCCCAACAACAGCGTTCTCGCCATCGCTGAAGTTGTCCAGAGTTGGCATAGCCCCCCTTGCCCCCTTGCCGTTGCTCTTCAATGCGATAGCAGCCTTGCGGATCTCGGTCGCCGAAAAAAAATGCGACCCGTCCGTAT
>JBOGMR010000732.1:0-3981 GCA_050746825.1 Bryobacteraceae bacterium
GTTCTCGCGCGTGGCTTTTTCTGTAGCCAGGCGGATGGTGTCGGCGACAGCGGCGGCAGGGATGACCATGACGCCGTCGTAGTCGGCGAAGATGAGGTCGCCGGGGTAAACCTGGACGCCGCCGCATTCGACGGGAACGTTGTAGCCGACAACCTGTCCCCTGCCTTTCGAGTCCACCGGCTTGATTCCGGCGGCGAAGAGGCCGAAGCCGAGCTGTTCGATTTTTCGCACGTCGCGCACAAGGCCGTCGACAACGGCGCCGCGAGCTCCGCGCGCGCGGGACGCCGTCGAAAGCAGCTCACCCCAGGGTGCGTTGCGCTTCGATTCGGCGGTGGAGACCACAACCACTTCTCCCGGCAGAATGCTGTCGACGGCTTCGATCTCGACGCCGTAGGGGTCGTCCTGCACGTGATAGAGATCCATGCAGGCCAAGGTGCGCGCCCAGCCGGCGAAGCAGCAGTTCGGCGTAAGCGGCCGCAAGTGTTCGCGCATGGCCTGGTCGCGGTAGCCGAGATCGTCGAGGGAATCGGAAACAACGGCGGTGTACAGGTTGCTCTGGATGTGGGTGAACATCTCGAGATCGGATGCGGATGCCGGGCGGCCAGGGTGTCTTTGCATAGAGTTTCCATAGTAGCGTGCATACAATAGGAGCCGCGAAGCGGCGTCATTTTCTTCAGGGCAGCGCCGTGGCGCCGGCCGTCGTCGCCGCGCAACGGACACCGGACAATCGGACCGTCGAGGAAAACCGAAAGCCCGGCGCCGTGGATTGGCAGTTGCAGTACACGGACTTCGACTATCCGGCCGCATACCAAAGCTCGCCGCTGATTCGCGGCCTTCGCTCCCCGGCCATCGAGGGATTCGGCGCCAAGCCAAGCGTCGCGCACGGCGAATCGATCGAATTCAAAATCAGCACCAGGGCTGCGGCGATGGGCGACTATTCCGGGAAAGGCGGTCGTCACGTGCTGCGTCTCGGATCGTTCAAGTCGAAGCCGCAGCCTGTTCCCGGCATGACGCTGCAGGGGCTGCGCGAGTGCGCCTGGGAAACTGCCGCGACGCTGGTCGTGCCGGAGGATTGGGTGAGGTCCGGACGGCGCGTGCAGCAGATCACACGAAACGTCTTGAACCGGTTGATCCGCGATTCGAAGCGGGGATGATCGCGGCGCATCAGCGAGCCAGAAGCTCATCCCACAGGTTCTCGACGTTCTCGACATAGCGCGACACCGGGAAATCCTTCGCTCGTCTGAAGCCGCCGTCGATGAGCTTGCCTCGCAGCGCCGCGTCGACGTGAATCGCACAGAAGCACTCGACCAGCGCGGCGGCATCGCCGGGATCGTAAAGTAAGCCGTCCTGGCCGTGCGTGATGATTTCGGCGGGGCCTTTCCGGTCCGGTGCGATGATGGGAGCGCCCGCGGCCATCGCTTCGATCACGACGCGGCCGAAAGGCTCGGCATAAGTGCAGAGCACGACTGCGTCGGCCGCCTGATACACGGGTGCGATGTGGTCCTCAAAGCCCCAGAAACGCACATGCGGTTCGAGGTGCTGTTCGGCGACGCCGGCGTGAAGCTGGTTGAGATACGCGGTGTACTCGGGATAGGCTTCGCCGACGAACAGCACCAGCACATTGGGAATGCGCTCGCGCAGCGCCGGCAGGGCGGAGAGAAGAAACTGCTGCCGCTTCTGCTCGGAAATGCGCGCGATCATCGCGATGACGAACGCGTCGCGCGGCAGGCCGAGCCTGTCGCGGAGGGCCTCGCGGCCGGCCGCGGGCCGGAAGGTATCGAGGTCGAGGCCATTGTAGATTGTCACGATCGAGGACGGCTCGAAGTCGTTACGCAGCAGGTCGAGTCGAATCGATCGCGAGATGGCGATGATGCGGTCGGCAAAGCGATAGCTCTCGTGCACCCGCGCGTTATGAAAGATGCGGACATGCTGCACGATCGGAAGGCCGAGGCGCGAGGCTGCCACCACCAGGCTCGGCACCGGGAAGCTGTCGATGTGGACGACGTCGATCGAGGCCTCGCGCAGCAGCAGATCGAACCAGGCGATCGCGAATGGACTGAAGCGCCCGGGATTGTGGCCCGGCACGATCACCGGGACGCCTCGCGCCTCCAGCTTTTCGGCCACCGCGCTTCGCGACGGCAGCACGACGATTGGAGAGTAGCGCGTCCGGTCGAGGCCCGCGACCAGCAATGAAAACGACTCCTCGGCGCCGCCGAACATCGTGGCGAGCGAGCAGAACAGCACGTGCCGCGATCCGCGTGGAGCCTGATCGAATGGCAGTGCAGGCAGAATCGGGCGGCGCTCGTAGCTGCGGACCAGCTCGGAGAACCGGAACGCCGGAGTCGAGTCGGGCGCGGGCGGCCCTTCAGCCAGCACCGCTTCGGCAGCTCGCTTCGTGTTTCCGCTGGCCACCAGCAGGCTCGACGCGAGCCGCTCGATCTCGCTTTCGGTCAGCCTGGTCTGCTCGAAGCTCGCAATCCGGAATTCGGGCTTTGCAGGATTCCGGCGATTCACCCGTTCCAGCGTCTGACGAAGCCCGGTCGCCTGTGCCGGCCCCAGGTGCAGTTTGGCGAGCACTGACAGCAGCTCCGCTTCGAGAATCTCGGGCAGGAATCCGGGGGAGAATTCGTCGCCAAAGGTAGCATCGGCGTCGGCCGAATCGTGTAGGGCGAGCATTTCGGCCGTAAGACCGCAATCCGGGAAAATCGCGTTCTCCGGATAGACAAGAAAGGTGCGCTCCGTTACACTTTCGGCGAGTTGAGCCAGCAGATCGATGCGGTGCGCTCCGGCGAAACTGACGATCTGTTCAGGCCGAATTCCGCATGCGTTTGTGAGCACGGGCGCCAGGCGGCGGGCGGTTTGTTCCTCGTGGCAGACGATGTAACAGGGGTGAAATCTTCCAATAGTTTGGATCCGGCGGATAAGGTGAACCAGTACAGGAGCGCCGCCCACGTCTTCCAGGGACCAAATCACTCGAGCAGATTCGATCTTCGGAGATATGTAGACTACCGAACAAATCGAGAGCACACAGCAAGATACCGTGGGGACGTTTAGGGAGTCAAGAAAGGGGTGATAGAACCAGCTCTTCGTATGTGCCGCATAGAACCCGAGCATCATTGTACTAGGGCCTTATTCCAATTGGGGTTCTACGCAATCCATGCGACAATTACTGTAAGGTTTCTCCCGATGAGAGCCGCCGACTCAACAACGACAGTACTCGACATCAGCCAGTTACGGAATATCACGCTCGACGACGAAGATCTGATGCGTGAGATTGTTTCCGCGCTCGTCGAAGACGCCTCCCATCAGATCGATATTCTCCGCCAGGCGGTCGAGCGCGCCGACGCTCAGGAGTGTGCACGTGTAGCACATTCGGCCCGTGGTGCTTGCGGCAACGTGGGAGCAGCCTCGCTTGCGGCTTTGTTCTCCGCCGTCGAGCAAAGCGCCAAGGGCGGAGACCTGACAGTAGCCGGAAACGCTCTTCGAAGCTTGTGCGACGAGCTGGAAAAACTCCGCGAAGAAGCCTGCACGATCTAATTAGGCCACCGCTTCAGCAACGCGTGGACTCCGTCTATGCACAGGACTGCGGCGTGTTTCGACTCCGCGCTGAGCCCGCCGACAGCCGATTCGACATCCTCCCGACTTAGCGCGGCCGCTTCGCTGCGCGTCTTCCCGACCAGCCATTCGACGACTGCCGAACCCGCTGCGATGGACGCCGTGCATCCCCTCGTCTTGTAGCGCGCTTCAGCCACGACTCCGTCCTCCACCCGTGCCGACAGGCGGAAGATGTCGCCACACACAGGATTGGTCACCTCCACGGTGACCGCGGGCAGCGGTAACTCGCCGACGTTGCGAGGATTCTTGAAGTGGTCAATCAGCCGGTCGCTAAACATGCGTGGGGCAGGTCTCCGACCTGCCCACCGTTCATTCTACGGTAACCTTTCTCAACGGAACAGGTATCCATGGCAGCGCGTACTGTAC
>JBOGMR010000733.1:0-4828 GCA_050746825.1 Bryobacteraceae bacterium
CAGCAATTGTTCATCGGCAATGGCGATCGCAACCTGCGTCTTCACCTGCATGAGCTGGTTCTGCATGTCGAGGATCACCTGCTTGATCATCTTTTCCGGTTGCTCGGCCCGGTCGATCAAATCGTTCAGATTTGCCCGGACCAGCGTGGATACACGTTCCAGAAGTGCCATGGTTCGCTCCCCTGTCTTTACTTCACCGAGTCAGGTCTCGGCGGCTTGTCTCCGATGGTTTTAACCTTGGCCAGCAGCTCCCCCATCTTCATGCCCGAAAGGGTTTCGAAGAGGGCCGGAATCTGGGCCGCCATTTGCGCCATATCGCCGGTGATTTTGTGCATACCCGCGGCGTCGCCGTTGCCGGTCGAAATGATGGTGATCTTGTCCACGTTTGCGAGCGGCGCCGCAAGCGCGCGTACCACCTCCGGCATCCCTGTGATGAGCTTGTCGACTACCGCGGCCTGGTTCCACTCCTGGTAAGCTTCAGCCTTCACGTTCATCGCGCGAGCTTCCGCGTCACCCTTCTTGAACGTGATCTCGGCTTCCGCTTCACCCTCCGCCCGGATCGCCGCCGCGCGGCCTTCGGCTTCCGAAATTCGCTTTTGCTTCTCGGCCGACGCCAGCGTCTCGACGCGGCGGCGTTCGATCTCGGCTCCTTTCAGCACCGTGGCGATCAGCTCGCGCTCGCGGCGCGTGATCTCCGCTTCCTGCACCTTGATCTGCGACTCCTTCTCGATCTGCTGCACCTTGACGGATTCGGCGATCACCTGCTGCTGCATGATGTTGGTCTGGATCTCGTAGCTCTTATCCGCCTGCGCCTGCTGCCGCTTCGTGCTTTCCAGGTATTGCGCTTTCTTGATCTCGAGGTCGCGTAATGACTCGGCCTGCTTGGCCTGCGACAACGTCTCGGCCAGCACCCGCTCCTGATCGGCATTGGCCTTGGCGATGGCCGCTTCGCGTTGCGCGTGCGCTCGCTTGATGGCGATGTCGCGGTCGGCTTCAGCGGTGGCCACTTCTGCGTCGCGCTTGATGCGCGCGATGTCGGGCCGGCCCATGTTGGTGATGTACTCGTTCTGGTCCCGAACTTCCTTGATCGTGAACGAGATCACCTCCAGGCCCATCTTGTCCATGTCCGCTGCGCACGTCGAGCGCATGCGGTCTCCCACCATCTCCGGCTGCTTCACGATTTCCTCAACCGTCAACTGGCCGATGATGCCGCGCAGATGGCCTTCCATCACCAGACGGATCAAGTCTTCGCGCTGCTGATCGGTCTTGGTCAGAAACTGCTCCGAGGCGGTGATGATGGACTCGGGATCGCTCTTCACCTTGATCTGCGCAACCGCTTCGACCGTCACGGCAACGCCCTGGCCCGTGTAAAGGTCCTGCTTTGGCGCTACGTCGAACGACATCAACTGCAGGGACAGGTCGCGGCAGCTTTCGACCATCGGAAAGATCACCGTGCCGTGACCCTTCACCACGCGCGTGCCACGAAACCCGTACACCACCAGCGCTTCATGCGGCCCGGCCTTCCGGTAGAGCCGCGCAAACATCGCCATCAGGAACAAAACGGCCAGAACCATCAGTCCCGCGATGACGAACACTCCGCTCGAAATACCCATCAACATTTGAACGTCACTCCTTCCGGGAGAGCCCCATTTGGCGGGTCCCTCCCGATCAACTCACCAACTCGTCCCACCGCCTTACGTACGCGATGCCTCTCTCGTACCGCGTCACCACGACCTCCGTGTCCTTGGGGATTGCGCTGCCGTTCTCACTGCGTGCGCACAGGATCCGGCGCGCGCCTTCCTGCGAAAAAATAATCTCACCCGTTCCGCCTCTTTCCAGAATCGGTGCGCTCAGGCGGCCCAGCACACCGATGGGATCGTAATCGGCGGGGTTGAGATCTTTTTCATGCTTCATGAGGACATTCACCACGAACCAGAACACCAGCGAGGCGCCCGCCAGGCCTGTGAGGGTCGACAAGCCGACCGCCCACCCTACCCAGACTGCCGAATACCGGGTCAGCAGGAATCCGGTGCCGCCAAACCACGCCAGAAACGCCGATCCTGTCGCGAAATTGAAAGGTGAGAAGCTTTGGCCGGCGCGCCCGGCGTGTTCCACGTGTGCGTGCGCGCCCTCAGCGCCATGCCCCGCGTGAGGGCCATTCCCGCCGTGCCCGTGTCCGCCGTGTCCCTGCAATCCGTCCGCGTGATGCGGAAGATGCGCCTGGCTGTGGGTCATCAGCAGCGACACGGCGCTCAACAGAAACCCCACCAGAAAACAAACAGCGTAGAAATCCGACCAGGTCATGATTCCCTCCTCCCGTTGCCGGACGGTTTGAGCACCTGGAGCAGGCGATCCGCCAGACCGGGTGTGTCAAGGATCGCGTCCAGCAGGATGAGGCACTGCCGCGAATTCAGATGCCGCGCCACCGCGAGCAACGCCTGGCTGACTTCCCGGTCGCGGTTGAATCGCTCCGCGCCGCCAATCAGCCAGAGATCCAGCTTGTCCTCCAACGCGCCCAGATCCGACATCAGCTCGGTCTGAAAACCCTCCGGGTCGTCGACCAGATAGCCGGGATGCACCTTGAAAAATTTCGCCAGCAGCATCCGCGTCGAATTCGTGAGATGCGGCCGCGCCCCGCTCTCGATCTGCGACAGATACGCCTGGCTGATCGAGCCGCGCTGCTCCTTTTTGATCGCGCGCACAACCTGCTGCTGGGTCAACTCGCGATCGAGCCCGCGCAGCGTCCCTTCGACCTGCCGCAGGTATCGTAACTTCTCCCCCAGTTTCATCTATTGCTAATCGCTATATTAATATAGCAATCTGCTATCTGTCAAGAGGGAGGCTGTTGGAGATCTCCAGCCCTAACGCTGGATCAGGTGAGGCCATCCGACTGCTGGAGCATCGCTGCCGGGCGCTGCAAGCAGCGCGTGTCGATCCCACAGCGGCCGGACGGTTTGAATGACGCGATGGCCTTCAATGCGCCTCGATGCTCACCGATACTGCGCGTTGGCCGGTTTCTTAATGTTATGCAGGGGTGATCCGCCGGCGCCCAGCAGTTCTTGACGTGCGCGGATTCATGTCAGAAACGGATTCACCACGCGCACACCGCCCAGAACGGCTCCGTGCGGAAGGTCCTCGGTGTAGAGCACCATCGAACCTGAGGACCGCGCCGCCTGAACGATCAAGGCGTTCCAGAACGAGACCTGCGTCAGCCGATGCAGTTCGATCGCGGCGATTATGTCATTCGTTTCAAGGCGCACGACTCTGCCGCGAGCCAGAATCTCCACTTTCCGCTGCGCGATCTCCGGAGCGAGTCCAAGCTTACGCGTTGCAGCGACAAAGTACTCCTGCAGTACCTGCAACGACACGACAGCCGTTCCGCGACGAAAGTGTTCCACAAAACGCGCGTTCGCCCGCTCTTGCTTGGGAGGCGACGAGGCGTCGTCGGCGTACACCAATACGTTCGTGTCGAAGAAGGAGAGTCCGTTCATCTCCGTTCGTGCAGTTCCTCGCGGTTAAACTTCCATCCGCGCGAGTTCCCTTGGGCCAAACGCGACAGCCGCTCGAACTCCGCAGCGTCTGCCGCCGGATCGGTCTTCCCCGCGAGTTGCTCCAGGTAGTCCCGCACAAGCTGATTCACGCTCGTGCCCATTGCTTCGGCCCGGCGTCTCGCCTCCCGTAGGACGTTGTCGTCAATCGAGAGAGTAACGTTGATGCGCACATTTTAAGTGCGCACGTAGCACGTGTCAAATGCCCCTCCTCCGCCGCGAAATTGCGGAACAGACCTGTTACCACCCAATCCTCAACCCAAACCGCAAAAACCTCTGATCGATCCCCTCGCGCCCCGTATTCTGCATCCCGTTCACCACTCCAAATCCAGCCCCCGCGATATCGGCTCCCGGATTCGCGAAGTGCGGCGTATTCGACACGTTGAACGCTTCGGCGCGAAACTGCACGTCGAGTCTCTCCGTCACGCGGAACTTGCGAAAGATCCCGAGATCGAAGTTCACCAGGCCCGGCCCTCGCAACACGCCCGCCCCGCACGTGCCGAAGCGCGGCGTCGAAGGGCTCACGCGGTTCGGATCCGCCAGATTCGACGGGTTCCACCACAGATTCGGGCTGCCGATCTTTTCGACCGGCCCCAAACAGTCCGCGAAGTTTCCGTTGCCCGGCGCGTTCAAGACCGTCGCGGGCGCCGCCGGCGTTACCGGGAATCCCGTATGCAGCGAAGCCACCGAATTCAACTGCCACCCGCCCAGAACCGCGGCCGCGGCGCCGTCGCCGGCCCAGCGCTTGCCCCGGCCGAACGGCAACTCGATCACAGCCGTCCCCGCGAAGTTGTGGCGCACATCCACCGGAGTGGGACCGTAGTTCTTTCGCCAGAATTCAGGAATCGCCACTCGAGGCGACGACACAGAATTCTCCGCGCCGTACCCTCGCGAATGCGACCACGTGTAAGACAGGCTGACCGAGTAGCCATGCATACGCCGCTGCAGCCGCGTCTGCAGCGAGTCGTACTTGGGAACGCCGGCATGACCGACGAATTGCGTCGACGCCGCGCGGTTGAATCGCCGCACCAATTGCTGGCCGCTGACGCCGGTTCCAGGGAGCGCGTAATTGGCGTCGAGGAATGAGATCTGCCGGATCGACCGGGTCGCCACGTAGCCCGCAGACGCGATCCAGTTGCCGAACTGACGCTCGAGAGTCGCGTTCCACGATTGGATGTAGCCGCGCTTGAAGTTGTCGTCCGCCGTCAGCAGTGCCGCGGTCAACGGCATGGCTAGCCGATCCCCGGCCGGCGCGTCGGGAATCGCGGGCAATCCCTGCT
>JBOGMR010000734.1:0-16733 GCA_050746825.1 Bryobacteraceae bacterium
GTATGAAAGCGGCACTCGACATCCAGGCGCCCGACCGGCGCCGTAAATTCATAGTCCGCCGAGCAAATGTACTGGGCTTGCGCGGCGTCCTCGCGGCACGTCCTGGACACCAGCCGCGCGGGCTCGCCCCGCGTGGCGAAGCGAATCGCCCCGAGCAGCGAATCCTCAGGCGACTTGGTGTGAGTGATTTCGTAAAGCGGCATGCGCAGCTCATAGTGCGCACGTGAACCTTCGACCTGGAGATCGCCGTTGCTCAGGCTCATTACATGCGCGCAGGCGGACGATGCCGCCGCGATCCACAGCGCGAGCGCCCTCATCGACGCGAAAGCTCCGCGCGGCCCGGCGCGGTGATGCGGCGGTACACAATCCGGAGCGTCGCCAGTATGGGCACCGACAGAAATGCGCCGGGAATCCCAGCCACCTGCTCGCCCGCGAAAACGCCGAAAATCACCAGCAGCGGATGCAGCTCCATGCCAGAGCTGAGCAGGTGCGGCTGGAGCACGTAGTCTTGAAACAGCCGGAAAGCGACAAGGAAAACGACGATCGCGAGCAGATGTGGATAGCCGCTGAATCCTGCGACGCCCAAGATAATTACCGAGGACGTCAGCGGACCTACCATCGGAAGGAACTCCAACGGGAACGCGATGGCCGCGAGCAGCAGCGGGTAGGGCACTCCCATGAGGAGAAAGAAAAGGCCGTAACTAACAGACGATGCCAAACCCAGCAGCACAAGCGCGCGCATGTACTGCGCGAGGAGTAAGTTGACATCCGCAGCGATGTCGCGTACTACATCCCGGTGGTCTGCGGACACCCCCATCAGCAGCGCAGCAAGTACGGACCGCCCGTCCTTGAGGAAGAAGAAACTAAGGACGGGAATGATGACGATATAGATCAGACTCCCAGCCGCGCCCGCGGCTCGCATCCCGAGCTTCGACGCCGACGAGAGCAACTCCTGACTGTGCTCCTGGATGTACTCACGAGCCGCGGTGATCAACTTCTCGCCGACCGGACGGATCGGCTCGGGCAGAGGCACGGCCCGATCTGGTTTGAGCAGTTCGGGGATTCGCTGCGCCAGCAACGTGGCCTGCTCGGCAACGCGCGTACCGATTTCCGTGCCGAGCAGGATCATCACGGTCACGAGCGTGACATACGTGATCGCGAGCGCAGGACCGCGCGAGGCCTTCAGCGGGAGGCGACGGTCCAGGAAGTCGACCAGCGGGAGCAACAGGTAAGCAAATAACAACGCAATAACAAAGACCAGAATCGTTTCGCGGATGGCGTAGAGGAGCCAGAAAAACAACAGCATCAACGCTACAGTCCATGTGGCTCGCGCCGCGCGTCCGTCGATGCCTAACATACCGTTTTGTAGTCTAGCAGCCTGTAGCGGGAAGACACAAAATGCTTGGGTGAAATCCCCTGGACCGCTTCTTATCCGGCCCATAAATACTTTTTTCTTGTCGCGCGGCCGCGGCGCTGGTAGGATGACACAAGCCACATTGTTGTGGTGTGCCACTGGTACCCTTTTGGCAGCCCGAGTAGCGGCTGCAGCCTTCCTCCTGGTTGAGGGAAATCAACGATCCCCTTGACCACGCTATGGCGCGGTGTCAGGCCGACGCCATACGAATTTACGCAACGAGGAAGGTCACTTGAAACGCAACGTAATTTTCACTTTGCTCTGCGCGAGTCTGCTCGAGGCTCAGCAGAACGCGGCGCCCACGTCAACCCCCATCACCCTGGAACCGATTAATCTCTCACTTCCGAGGTGGTTGAGCTTCGGCGGCGAGTACAGGATGCGTGCGGAGGGTTTTACCAACGCCGGGTACCGCGACAACAACGACGATTTCTATGCGCTCAGCCGCCTGCGGCTCAACATGAAGCTGCAGCCGGCGAGCTGGATGAAGTTCAACTTTCAAGCACAGGACGCGCGTGTGTGGGGCAAAAACCAGATACCTGCCGCCCCACCGTTCCAGGACACGATGGATCTGCGCCTGGCCTACATCGAGCTGGGCGATCCGGAGACGAAGACGTTCTCGGTGCGCGCGGGCCGTCAGGAACTGGTGTATGGCGAACAGCGGCTGCTCGGGCACGTTGGCTGGCTGAACACCGCGCGATCATTCGACGCCGCTCTCGCAACGATCCGGTATGGCAGTATTCGCGTGGATGCGTTTTCGGCGTCCGTTGTGAACGCGCGCGACGGCGAATTCAACCACCACACGGACGGCAACAACATCCACGGGCTTTATGGACGCATCGGAAAGCTCGTACCGAAGGGCGCGCTGGAGCCCTACGTGTTGTGGCGCGTCGGCCGCGGCATTCGTTCCGAGCTCGGCCTGGCAGGCAAACAGGATTTCTTCACGTACGGATTCCGGCTCGTCGGACCGCTTCCTCAGAGTTTCGATTACGGCGTCGAAGTCGCGATGCAGCGCGGGACTTTTTCGGCGGACGACATCAGCGCGTGGGCCGGACACTGGCGCCTGGGCCGCACGCTGCCGAAGCTCGCCTGGAAACCACGGCTAATTGCCGAATATCAGTATGCGTCGGGCGATGGAAATCCGCGCGACGGCAGGAAGGGGACGTTCGATCAGCTCTATCCGACACCGCACGACAAGATCGGTCTCGCCGACCAAGTGGGCTGGCGCAACGTGCAACACATCCGCTTCGGCGCGGAGTTCAAGCCGATCAAGAAGCTGCTGCTGACGCCGAACTACCACAACATCTGGCTCGCGAGCCGCTTCGATGGGCTCTACAGCGTCGCGGGCGCGGTCGTGGCGCGGTCGGTCGCGGGAACGGCAGGGCGTCAAATCGGACAAGAGATCGATTTGCAAGCGGCGTACCCGATTGCCAAATACGTCCAGCTTTCGGGCGGGTACGCGTACCTTTTCGCCGGCGAGTTTCTGAAGAACACGACCCCGGGGAAGAACTACAGCCTCCCCTATGTTCAGTTGCTGTACACATTCTGAGAAAGGCGACATCATGGCCACGACACGCAGAAACCTACTGAAACGCGCCGGCGGAACAGCGGCAGCAAGGCTCCTGGCCGGACTACCCGGCGGTTGGGCGGGCGGCGTTTACGCGAGCGACGCCCCGGAGACACCGCAGATGCGGTTCGGCATCATCGCGCTGACCGACAACGCGTCCATCGTGATGGCGCACGAGCTGGGATTGTTCAAGAAGTTCGGCATCAACTCGGTCGTATCGAAAGAGGCGTCGTGGGCGGTGATCCGCGATAAGCTCACACTCGGCGAGAATCACGGCACACACATGCTGACCGGCATGCCGATCGCATCGACGATGGGTCTGCTGGGTTCGCCGCTCAAGCCGATGATCATTCCGTGGATGGTCAACCGCAACGGACAGGCGATCACGCTGGCCAACGCGCTGAAGGGCGTCAAGTCCGCGAAGGACCTCAAACCGAAGGTCGACCAGGCGCGGGCGGCCGGAAGTCCGATGACCTTCGCGATGACGTTTCCGCCCGGCACGCACGCCATGTGGACGAGATACTGGCTCGCGTCCGGCGGCATCCATCCGGACAAGGACATCACGCTGATCACGATTCCGCCGCCGCAGATGGTGGCCAACATGAAGGTCGGCAAGATGGACGGCTTCTGCGTCGGCGAGCCGTGGAACGCGCGCGCGATCGCGGACAACATCGGTTTCACCGCGATAACGACCCAAAAGATATGGCCCGACCACCCGGAGAAGGTCTGCGCGTTTACCGAGGAATTTGTGTCGAAGAACCCGAAGACTGTGAAGGCGGTGCTCAAGGCGCTGCACCTGGCGAGTGTGCACATCGACAAGATGGAGAACCGGCCGTCGGTGGCGGAAGTCATCTCGCGGCCGACGTACATCAACTGCCCCAAGGAAATCATCCTCGGGCGGCTCCAGGGAAAGTACGACTACGGGGATGGCCGGCAGGAGCAGGACCCGATGTACATGACTTTCTCCGACCGCAACTGCAACTTCCCAAGCAAGACGTTTGGCTACTGGTGGGTGAGCCAGTTCCGCCGATGGGGCATGGTCAAGGGTGCGCCGGATTACGCGGGAATCATGAACAAGGTGTTCCGCCCGGATATCTACCTGGAGGCGATGAAGGAGCTCGGCGTGACTGTCAAGGCGCAGGACATGCAGCCGGCGAAGTTGTTCGACGGCGTGTTCGATCCGAAGGCAGCGGAGAAATATGCAATGAGTTTTCCGGTGAACAGCGTCCGGGGGTAAGGAGCAAACATGTCGAAGACGGGGAAGTGGTTCGGCGATCTGGGGCTGTCGCTGGTTGGCATGATAGCCGTGCTTGGGCTGTGGTGGCTGGTGAGCGCGACGATATCGAAAGATCTCCCGTCGCCGCACAGGACGTGGGAGGACAGCAAGCTCTACGTGCTGCAGCCGCTCGATAAGCGCGGCGAGATGGACCAGGGCATTGGGCGAATGGCATTCTACAGCCTGACCCGTGTATCGAAGGGCTTCGCGCTCGCGATTCTGTTCGGCACGCCACTGGGATTCCTGCTCGGTTCCTCAGCGGTCTTCTTCAAGATCTTCGATCCGGTAATCCAAGTGCTGCGTCCGATCTCACCGCTCGCCTGGCTGCCGCTTGGGCTGGTGCTGTTCCAGCAGTCCGAGCCCGCCGCGCTGTTCACGATCGCGATCTGCTCGATGTGGCCGACCGTTGTCAACACCATGAGCGGCGTCCGTTCGATTCCGCAGGATTATCATAATGTCGCCAAGGTGCTTCGCCTGTCGCGGTGGAAGACGTTGACGAAAGTGCTTCTGCCGGCCACGCTACCCTACATGTTTACCGGCTTCCGGTTGAGTCTCGGACTTGCGTGGCTGGTAATCGTCGCGGCCGAGATGCTGACGGGCACGCCGGGTGTCGGCGGGTTCTTGTGGCAGGAATACAACAGTCTCATCTATTCGCACATTCTGCTTTGCATTTTGACGATCGGCGTGATCGGGTTCATGCTGGACCGGCTGATGGGAATGGTGGAGACCAGGCTGCGCGCGGTGTGATGCCTGGGGCAGGTCTCCGGCCTGCCCAGGTTTCCAAGGAGACCTTGATTGGCATTCATTGAGCTGAATCGAATCAGCAAGAGTTACGGCGATCGCCGTATCCTTGCGGACATTCAACTGGCGATCGACGAGGGAGAATTCGTGTCCGTGGTGGGCGCGTCGGCATCGGGAAAGACGACGCTGCTCAGCATCGCGGCGGGCCTTCGCGCGCCGGACATCGGAAACGTCACCATCGGCGGTGAGCCGGTGACCGACTTTCCGCGCCAAGCCGCTGTCGTTTTTCAGAACTACTCCCTGCTACCGTGGTTCTCGGCACTCGAGAACGTGCGGCTGGCGGTGGAATCGGCGTTTCCGGATTGGAGCCGGGCGCGGCAGACTGAACAATCCGAGAGGTATCTGCAAATGGTCGGCCTCGGAAAAGCGCTCGCGAAGCGCCCGAGCCAGCTTTCCGGCGGCATGCGTCAGAGGGTGGCGATCGCGCGGGCGTTCGCTGTCGAGCCGCGCGTTCTGTTTTTGGACGAACCGTTTGGAGCGCTCGACGCATTGACCAGAGCGACGCTGCAGCAGGAGCTGATGCGCATGTGTTCGGAACGGGCGTCGGCGGTTACTGCGCTGCTCATCACGAACAGCGTCGATGAGGCGATTCTGCTGTCGGATCGGATTCTTGCGCTGGGACGCCCGCCGGGCGCTTCACTCGGCGAAGCGGTACCGGTAAACCTGCCGAAACCGCGAACCGCACACATGCTTGCACACGATGACGAAGTGGTGCGGATTCGCGCCAAGGTGGTCGAGTCACTCACGAGCTCACGGCAGTCGAGCGCATCGGCTGAACCGGCTGCGCTGCGCCGCTCGGCGCTGGCTCTCGGGCCGCAAATATGAGACATCCTCTCGAAATCACTTCGTTGACCAAAGTTTTCAGCACGGCCGCGGGTCCGTATACCGCGGTGAAGGATTTCAGCGTGCAAGTGGAAGCGGGCCAGTTCGTCTCGCTGCTGGGGCACTCGGGATGTGGGAAATCGACGGTCCTGTCGATTGTCGCCGGACTCGAAAAGGCTACGCTCGGCGGCGTCTGCATCGACGGCACAGAAGTCGACGAGCCCGGGCTCGAGCGCGCCTTCGTGTTTCAGTCGCCTTCGCTGCTGCCGTGGCTATCCGCCGGTGAGAACGTGCTGCTTGCGGTGCGTCAGGCGCATCGCAACTTACGGCTGTCCGCACAGAAGGACCTCGCGCGCAAATATCTCGAGCTGGTCGGGATCGGCGAGTTCTACGATCAGAAACCGGGCGAGCTCTCGCAGGGCACACAGCAACGTGTTTCGATCGCGCGTGCGATGTCGCTCTCGCCGCGCTTCCTGCTGCTCGACGAGCCGTTCGGGATGCTGGACTCGATCACGCGCTTCGAGCTGCAGGACATGCTGCTCGAGGTCTGGGAACGGAACCGCAAGACCGTGATTCTGGTCACGCACGATATCGACGAGGCGCTCTACCTGTCCGACCGGATCGTGCTGATGACCGGCGGGCCGGAGGCGCGCGTAGGTCGCGACGTCGCGATACCGTTTGCGCGGCCGCGGCGAAGGCAGGAAGCGATCGCGGACCCGGCGTACTCGCGTCTGCGGGGTGACGTCCTCACGTTCCTCGAGACGCACGCACAGCAATTCGGCGAACGCAAGGCGTCATAGAAAAGCGGCCGTTCCTTTCTGGCAAACGGATCACTCCGTCCCGTTGGGCGGAAACCTCAGCTCGTATTCGCTCAGATCGCCGGCGCGGCCCATCAGCAGACCCGGCAGCCACATGAGGAACTGGATGCGGCCGCGCCAGCCACGAGTTGCGAGGAGCGTGTACGCTTTGCGGACCACCAGCATGACGCGCCAGGCGCGCTGCGAACGGTAAAGGCGCAAGCGACTTTCGATCGCTTCGGCATTCGCGCGCAGCGTCGCGGCGTTCTGCCTTTGTGCGCCTTGCTCCTCGATCATCCGCGCCAGTTCGGCTTCACGATCGGCGTGGGCCTCGCGCGCTTGAGCCAGTTCTCGTGTCTGCTTGCTGAGTTCACCGGCTTGCTCGACCGACGCCCGCGTGAGCTCTTCAATTTGTGCCGTCGCGGCAGCTCTCTCGCGCTCGAGTGATTTGCTCAGCCGGCTCTGCGCTTGAAGCAACGCGTACGTGGCGCGTTCGATCAGCGGTGCCAGTTGCAACAACCGAGACGCCTGTGGTGCGCCGCTCGTGAGCAATGACGCAGCCAGCTCGCCATCTTCCTCGGCCTTGCGCTTCAGCATTGCCGCCGAGGCTTCGACCTCCGCTTTGCGCTCGGGCCACGATGCCAGCGTCTCGCGCATGCGTGCCGCCAAGAGGGGCGCAGTGAGAGCGCCGAGCTCGATCACACCGGCTCCGCGGCACGCCTGCGCCGCAATTGCCCTGACTTTCGGATCGTAGCTGATCGCAACCGCGGGCCGTCGCCCGATAATGCTGAATATCAGGGCGTGCAGGCGCATCCCCACTACGATGTCGCATGAGGCCAGAATGCCCGCCAGCTCCGCAGGCGTCCGGCGCCCTTCGAGGAGCCGCGATTCGCCGGTGTGAGAGTGGCGCATGGCCCAGAACACGCGGCGCGCCACAGCGAGATCATCTTCCTGCTCGCCGGGGAGCTGCTGAAACGGCACGATCACGACGCTGCCGCCCGTTTCGTCAAGAAACTGGTCAAGTCCGTGGGCGACCTCTTTCTCCCAAAAATCGGGGTGAACACCGATTTTCCAATGCCGCAACACAGCCGCGGCGCACGGCCGGGCAACTTCCATCGGCGTGACTGCAGCGGGAGTGAACGCGAATCCCGGGTCGGCTGTAACGCGGATTTTCTCTACGCTCACACCGATTTCCTGCAGAATACGCCGGGAGGCTTCATCGCGCACTGTCACCACGTTGGCTGCCTCGCAAGCCGCTTGCGTGAAGCGGCGCCCATGCTCGGAGAACAGCGGACCGACGCCGACGCCGTACATCATGAGCGGCTTGGCATAAAGCCCGGCGAGCAGAGCGGCGGTGACGTGGAAGCCAAGGCCCCAGTTGCCTTCGGTGAGCAGCCAGTCCGGGATGAAACCGGAATAATCGTGGAACAGGCCGCCTCCGCCGACGATCACCAGGTCGGCTCTTCGTACCGCTTCAGCAATGGCGAGCGGATCGCTCCAAAGCACCGCGGCGACGCCGTGTTCCGCCTCCGTAGCCGTTGGGTCTCCGGAGACGACGCTGATCTCGACATCCGGCACGCGTGCGCGAAGCTGCGATGCGATCACGCTAAGGATCGCTTCGTCGCCGGGATTCGCGAAGCCGTAGTAGCCGCTCACCAGAACGCGGCGGCCGTCAGGCATGAATCACCCGGCTGCCCGGTGCGTTGATGCGCACCGGAATTTCTTCGAGGTGCCGCAGGCAATCGCGAAGGGCCTGGCGGCGCGCCGGCGCGACGACGAAGAGCAGGCAGCCGCCTCCGCCTGCGCCGAGCAGTTTTCCGCCATACGCGCCCGCGCGGCAACCGGCCTGATACCAGTCGTGAATCTCGCCGTTGGCGATACCGGTGTCGAGCTCGCACTTCAGCCGCCAGGACAGATCGAGGAGCTTCCCGAACTCGGCAAGATCCGAGTTTCCAGTAAGCAGCTCGTATCCCTCGTAGACCATCGCGCGCATCCTGTCAAGCCGCGCGCGGTTCGAATCGATTTTGCGGATCTGGCTTGCGGCGATTTCACCGGCTCGCCGCTTGATTCCCGTGTGCAGCAGCAACAGGTGGCGCTCGAATTCCTCCATGCGCGCCCGCGAAAGAGGCACGCGCTGCGCCGCCAGGTTCCGCCCCGGGCGAAATTCGATCAGGCTGAAGCCCCCCACGGCGGCAAATGTCTGGTCCTGACAACCCACTGATTCGCTGAGAATGTCCTGTTCGATTTCCATCGCCTCGCGCGCCAGATCGAGCGGCCGGACACTGCGCGCCTGGAACGCGTGCAACGCATTGAGCAGCCCGACCACAAAACTCGACGATGAACCGAGCCCCGAGAAGGAAGGCAGCTCGCCCGAGTAGTTCACCTCCACGTCGCCCTCGATGCCGCATCTGCGCAGGCACTCGCGGAATGGGCCGTGCTGGATTTCATCGAGGCTCCGCACGCATTCCACCTGACGGTAGGCAATGCGGATGTTGTAGTCGAACAGGCGCGAGTAAAAACGGCTCACCGACAGGTACGCTGAGTGATCGATGGCCGTGCCGAGCACCGCGCCGTAGCCGCCCTCGCGATTCTCAAAGTAGTCGGGATAATCCGTGCCGCCGCCGAGGAAGCTGATGCGGAATGGGGTCTGCGTGATGATCATGCGGGAAAGTGCCTGCGGATAAAATCTGCGGCGAGGCGAAAGCTCTCCGGCGTTCCCATGTCGAGGAAATCGGCCTGCGTGCGGAAAACGGCGATTCGCGCGCCGGCTTCGAGCAGGGTGGGGAACACCTGCGTCTCGACGCTGAGCGGCACGGTTGTAGGGAAACGGTCGAGAATGCGGCGGCGAAACAGGTAAATTCCGGCGTTGATGATGCCGGCGCCGGGCCGCTTTTCGAGAAAACCGCGGAGCAGACCGTCCGCGGAGATGTCGAGCGTGCCGAAGCGTGTCCCCTCGCTCACCTCGACACCTGCCACGACGCCATCCAGCTTCGCATCCGACTCGAGCAGCCGGCGCGCCGCAGCAAGGTCGGCCAATACTAGTGAATCTGCGTTCGCCACGGCAAAAGGATCGCCAACACCCGCTTCAACCGCCGCGAAGCGCAGCGCGCCGCCGGTGCCGAGGGGTTGTTCCTCACGCACGACCTCGAGGCGCAGACCGTTCGGCGGCCGCATTCCGGCATATGCTTCGATGATCTCCGCGCGATGTCCAATTGACAGCACGATACGCGAGGCGCCCTGCTCCTTCCAGTAGCGCAGAACCCAATGGAGAAAGGGCTGACCGGCGACCGGCGCCATCGCCTTGGGCAATTCGGGAAACAGCGGCTGGAGTCGCGTACCGAGGCCTCCCGCCAGCAGGATGGCATCCATCTCCTGAATTGTACGATGCTGCGGACGCGTCTTCAGGCGCTTGCCACCGAACGCAGTTCCTCCACGAGCCTGCCGGCGTTATGCCGCGCCTTCCACTTTTCCGCGAAACGGCAAGCAGTCTGCCGATAGTGCGGATAGTGGTCGATCATTTCGCGCAGCAGTCCGGGGATTTCACGCTTGTCGTGGTAGGCAAGGCCGACGGCGCCCAGCGGAGGCAGATCCCCCAGCAGAAAGTCGAGCCGAACGCTGCGTAGCAGGACGCTCGACGAGGCGTAGAGGCTTTGAAGACCGATTGCGAGGCGCGCCGCTCCTTTTGGGATCACCGCCAGATGCGCACTCTGGCGCGTGCAAGGCGCCGCTTCAAGGACCGCCGAGGCCCCGGCGATCGGGACGTCCTGACTATCGAGCCACTCGATGGCGAGCCGCACTTCCGCATGACCGGCTCCGAAATGCATCGAGAACAGCGCCACGCAAGCCGCCGCCGGGACCCGAACCACGGCCGCGAGCTTTCGGTCGTGCGGTGCGATGATCTCGCCATCGCTGCTTCGTCCCTGCCACTTCCACTTCGAATCCTCCACTGTCGAGACCACTTCCATGTGCTCTCGCACGCATTCCTGGTGGCGCAGATACTCGAGAAGAAACTGGCGCGCGAGCCATGTCGCCGCAGGCACAATCACGGGGATGCCGGCCGCGAGCGACTCGACCAGGATCCCGGAGCTGCGCGCGTAGTAATACTCCGGTTCGTAGAGCAGCAAGCTGATGTCGCCTGCGAGAAGCAGGTCGCGATACTGCTCGCTGGTGAGCGGGTCTTTCAGGAGTTCAACGGAATGCGGAAACGATTCGAGGTGGCTGCGCGCCACGACTACCTCGGGCTCGCCGCGCGGGATGTTGTAGTTCGACTGCAACGTGAATACCGCCTTCCCGGTCTCGACGCAGTCGTCCCATACGTCGCGAATCAGGTGTGGCAGGAGCGGATAGCCTTTTTCGAAGCGCGCGTCACCGAGATAAATAACACGCAGCGGGCCGCTCGTGGATTCGCGTTCGGCAGGAGGGTGCGTGTGCGGAATCGGAAGGGTGTGGAACGGCGCGACGCTGAGGCGGTCGTACTGCGCCGTCAGTTCGCCGGTGTCGGTGTAGAAGAAAGCGCGATGCCCGTTCCGTGCGGCGAACTTCGCGAAGACTTGCGAAAGCGACGCGAGTGTAGACGCGTCCTGTGCGGCATAGCCTCCTTCGCGGCCGCTGTAAATGTCGCGGCGGAACAGCAGGTGCCAGGAGGGTTGCGAGCCGGCCTGGTTGCGCTCGAGAAACCGGCGCAGGCCCATCATATCGATCGGCGACACGGTCGGCAGGAAGACCATGTCGCCCGGTCCAAGTGGCCCGAGCTGTTGAAATAGTACGCGCGTGTCGGCAGTGAACTGGCGCAGGCAGCGGAGTTGATGCAGCCAGCTCATCGCGTGCCCTCTGTGGCTCAGAGCGAAACGGAAGAGCGCAGCCAAACCGCCGACATCCTCGAACACGAAGCCGGCGCTCCGGCGCAGGCCCTCACGCGAGGCGAGCCAGCGCCACGCATCGCGCAGAAGCACGAACATGAGCGCGAACGGCGAGGCGAGGAGCAGGACCAAAAAGCGGATCGTCTTATACAACACGAACAGAGGGACCCACGGGAGCAACGGAATGAGGTGATTGCGGTCGACCGGCTGGTTCAGCAGGAAATCCGCCAGCCGGCCGCGCTGCGCCCACATCACGCCGGGCGCGGAAAACTGCAGCCGCAGCTTCAGGCCGAAGACGAAGCGCCGCCAGGCAGCGCGCAGCGAGGCCAGCGGCCCGCCCGATTTCGATAGATGCGGCGTCCAGAAGCTGTACCGGTAGACAGGGAAAATCTTCCATGGCGCACCCGCGCCGTCGCGGAATCTGCGGTTCGTAGCGAGGCAAGGCGTGTAGCCCGCCTGCTGCGCCGCCTGAAGCACGTGGACCGCGTACTCGTAGTGGTGTCCCGCAAGGCTGGAGATCGAGTGATCGATGAGGATGAATTTGCTCACGGGTGACATGCCATTATAGCTGGCGCTTTCGATCCGACGGTCGCCTGTTCCACCAGTGTCGAAGGGTCCTGTACGCCGGCCTGGGCCAGGATGCGGCTAACGGTTTTCTCCGATTCACGTCCAAGTAAACGTTTGGCTCCACTAGATAATCTTCTGGTAGGCTTACGAAGGGGTTGGTTGATGCGATTGACCCGGTTCTTCCGGCGCAAGCGGCGCGATGTTGAGCTCACGCAGGAACTGGAATCGTATCTCGCCCACGAGATCGATGATGGCATTGCCGCCGGGATGGATTCGGCGGAAGCCCGGTTTGCAGCCATGCGAAAAGTAGGAAACCTCAGCGCGGCAAGGGAGGCCGTCTACGAAATGAACACACTAGCGCTGCTGGAGGGGACCTGGCGCGACCTGCGTTTCGGCCTGAGGCAACTGCTGCGCAGCCCGGTATTCACCGCGGCGGCCATTATCTCGCTCGCCTTGGGCATCGGCGCCAACAGTTCCATCTTTCAGTTGTTGAACGCGGTCAGTATTCGGAACCTGCCGGTGCCGAAGCCGGAACAGCTCGCGATGATTCGAGTAGTCGGTGAGGGCCGCTGGGGCAGACAGACCGGACGCAATCGTCAGGTTTCGAATCCGCTCTGGGAGCAGATCCGCGATCATCAGCAGGCGTTCTCGGGCCTGTTTGCCTGGAACGACACAAGGTTCAATCTTGCTCCCCAAGGCGAGATTCGATATGTCGAAGGCCTATGGGTATCGGGCAACTTCTTTCCGGTGCTCGGCATAAAGCCGGCACTGGGCAGGCTCATCGCACCGGAGGACGACCGCCGCGGCTGCGGCTATCCGGGCGCCGTGATCAGTCATTCGTTGTGGCAGCGCGAGTTCGGAGGCCGGCCCGACGTGGTGGGGCAGATGCTCTATACCGGCGTGCAAAGCGTGCCGGTGATCGGCGTGACGCCGCAGATGTTTTTTGGCGTCGAGGTTGGCAGACGTTTCGAGGTGGCGATGCCGATCTGCTCTGCGGGATTTGAAGCGCCTGACCACTGGTGGCTTGGCCTGATGGGTAGGCTGAAACCGGGATGGACGCTGGAAAAGGCGAACGCGCACCTGGCTTCGATCGCTCCGGGGACTTTGGCCGCGACCGTGCCACCCAGCTATCGGCCGGACACGGTGGCGAAATACCTGACGATGAAATACGAAGCGGTCCCGGCGAGCGCGGGCGCGTCGCAGCTCCGGCGCGGGGCTGAAAAGCCGCTCTGGCTGCTGATGGCCATCACGGGCCTGGTGTTGCTGATCGCATCCGCGAACCTGGCCAATCTGATGCTCGCTCGGGCGTCGGCGCGCGAGCAGGAATTCGCGGTGCGGCTGGCAATCGGGGGTTCGCGAGGACGCATCGTTCGCCAGGTCCTGGCTGAAAGCCTGTTGCTGACGGCGATCGGCGGCGCGGCTGGAGTGCTCATCGCACGCTGGTCCAGCGATTTTCTCGTGTCGCTCCTTTCAACCAGCATCGATCCGATCTATCTGGATCTCACGATGGACGGACGCCTTCTCGGCTTCACGGCGGCGGTCGCGTGCCTCGCCTGTGTGCTTTTCGGCCTGGCGCCCGCGATCGGCGCGACACGCGCGTCCACAGCCGGGGCGCTTGGTGGGCGCGGAGCGAGCGCGGGCCGGCAGCGATATGTATGGCGGCGAGTCCTTGTCGCGACGCAGGTGGGGCTGTCGTTCGTGCTGGTCTGCACTGCGTTGCTGTTCACCGGCAGCTTCCGGAATCTGATGACGGTCGAAGCCGGGTTCCGCCGGGACGGTGTACTATTCGCACACCTTTTCTTTCGCCAAAGCGGATTTCCGATCGAGCGGCGTGAGCCTTTCTATCGCACCCTGACGGAACGCCTTCGGGCGATTCCGGGCGTGACCGGCGTCGCGTACGCCAGCAGTCCGCCGCTGAGCGGACTATTTTGGGATACGTCGGTCAAGGTCGATGGGAAGACCGAGGGCGTGAGCAACGTCAACCAGGTAAGCGCAGGCTACTTCCGCGTCATGGGCACGCCGCTGCTGGCCGGCCGCGACTTCGACGAGCGGGACACTCCGGGATCGCAGAAGGTCGCGGTGGTCAGCGAAGCGTTTGTCAGGAAATTCTTCAAAGGCGCGTCGCCCCTGAGCAGGACCTTCGCGATGCCGAACGCACCCGGCCAGCCGGATGCGATTTTCCAGGTTGTCGGTTTGGTGAAAGACTCCAAGTACTACGATCTCCGCGAGGAATTTCAGCCCATCATGTTCATCGCTTCTTCGCAGGATCGCAATACCGGCCTGACACGGCGGTACGCGGTGCATTCCACGCGGCCGCTCGGCGAGGTGATGTCGTCGATCCGGCTCGTGGTCGAGGAAGCGCGGCCCGGCACGAGCCTGCGTTTCGCGTCTTTCCAGACTCAGGTTGCCGAGTCTCTTTTGAGAGAACGATTACTGGCGGCGCTCTCCGGGTTCTTCGGAATTCTGGCGGTGCTTCTGGCCGTTGTGGGTCTGTACGGTGTGCTGTCATACCTGGTCGAGCGCAGGAGAAAAGAGCTGGGGATTCGGATCGCTCTCGGAGCGAGCCGCAGCGGCGTGCTGCGGATGATCCTCGGCGAAGTGGCGTTGCTGCTCGCCGGGGGCCTGGCTGCGGGGCTCGCGATTGCGATTCCGTCGGTCAAGGCTGCAACGTCGCTGCTCTACGGGCTCGAGCCGCACGATCCATGGACAGTTGTATCCGCCATCGTGCTGATGACGGTGGCCGGTCTGGCGGCGGGATTCATTCCAGCGGTCAAGGCCTCGGGCGTTGAGCCCGTCGAGGCTCTGCGGGATTCGTGAATCGGCACTTCGCTTTCGACGAGGTCATCGCGCCAATCGCCGCTTCACCCATTCCGTGAGCATTCTGCGATGCTCTGGTTCGAAGCACGTCCAAAACGCCAGCCCAAGGTATAGGCCCGCAACCAGCGCGCCACCAGCGATCACTTCGGTCCAGTTGCGCCCGGGTAGCCAGCGCCATTTCACGGCCGCCGCGATCGCCCACACCGGCAGCGCCGTTGCGAACGGCCGCAGATAAATGTCGCGCATGTAGCCGGCGAAGCTCGCCTCCAGGCTCTGGCACACCAGCCATGGCGTGTAGAGCCCCCGGACCAGCACCATCAATGACGCGGATACCCACGCCGCCCCCAGGATGCCGAAGCGTGGAATCGCCAGCCACAGTCCCGCCACGTTGAGCGTCGCCTCTACCATGAGCGCGTACGCGTAACGCTGATGCGTCGCCAAGCCAAACAGGATCGCGCTCGAATTGAATTGGCCCGCGAGCGCAATGGCGATCGCCGGCGCAAGAACAGGCAACAGCGGCGCGCTGCTCTCGGCGTACGACGGAGTGATCCAGATGCGGATCAACTCCGGTCCGTAAATGACAAGGTACAGAACCAGCGGCGTGAACAGCGTGAAGCAATACCGATTCGAGTAGACGCCGAGGTGCAAAACGGTCTCTTTGCGCCCGCTCGCCTCCCGCTCGGCGGTAGTCGATCGCGTGATCAGGCCCACACGCGACACCGCCTCGACCGCGTTTTGCAGCAGGCGCATCGGCAGCGTAAAGAACCCGACGTCCGCCATCGACCGGAAGCGCCCGATCATTACCGGCGCGCTCTGGTTGAGCAGGAGGTTCGATGAGTTCGCCAGGAACGACGGCACGCCGTACCGCACCATCTCGCGGATCATGCCGGCGCGCACGAACTCCGGCGCAAGGCGCATCTCCGGAAACACGCGCCGGAAATTCCAAACGTTCATCGAATAGCCGATGAACTGCGCCACCGCCGCGAGGATGCCCATCTCGACCAGTCCGTAGCCGCTCGCCAGTAGCACCACCCACCCCACCGAGCGCAGCAGCAATGTGCTCACCCAGGCGCGTGTCGTCAGGTCGAAACGCTGGAAGCCATCGAGACATGATGTGAAGATATGCAGCATCACAAAGCCGCCCCAGCTCACGCCGGTGATGCGCACCAGCAGCGCAAAGTCGCGCTGGAACTCCGGACGCACGCTCGGGAACAGCCGCGCCACGTTCATCGACGCCAGGAGCGCCAGCGACATCAAAATGACCGCGACAACACCGAAATATGCCAGCGCTGTGTTAACGACTTCGTTGATTTTGCGCGATTCGCTCCGGGCTTGGAACCGGGCGCAGAAATTCGTCACAGCCGTGTTGAAGCCCAGGTCGAAAAACCACAGGTAGTCGAGCAGCGCGAACACCAATGCCCAGATCCCGTAGCGCTCCTCGCCCAGCTTGCGCACGATGTACGGATTGAGCAGCAGCCCGACGGAAAGGCTGACGGCTACTCCCAGCCAACTCCACAAGACATTGATCAGAAAATGCGGGCTGCGCTTGGGCGGCGCGCCGGGGGCCAGGGTATCACCCATTGAAGATCATCTTATGGTAGCCGAAGATCGCGGTTTGCGAGGATACGAGGAGCTGATCGAGCGGGGTGCCGAACCGGCCTTTGAAATCGAGACTCGTCACGCCCGCTCAAACAGCAGTTGGAGGCCATTTCGGATCGCGTTGACCGCGTCGGCCGGCAGCTTCCCGATCCGATTCACAAGTTCCGGCTTTTCGATCGTCAGCGCCTGCGTTACGTTCACCACACCGGGCCTTGGA
>JBOGMR010000735.1:0-2379 GCA_050746825.1 Bryobacteraceae bacterium
TCCTACAAGCCGACTCGAAAGGCCGCTATTTCAACCAGCACATCCGCAACTGCTTCCGTTTCCAACAGATCCGTCGCCCGGCCCATCGCATACGCATTAGCCATCCCAAAAGCAAGTGACATTGGGCGCCTGTGCCTGCCGCGCTTGGTTTCTCTCTCACGCCGCCCCCCTTACCTTCGCGGTAATTTCCCCCACGCCTTCAATCCGCCCCCTCACCCAATCGCCCGGCTTAATCCGCGCCCCTTTCGGACAACCCGTCGAAATCAGATCCCCCGGATGCAGCGTCATGTAGTCGCTATGAAACCGCACCAGCTCAAACGGCCGGTGATGCATATTCCGGACAAAGTCCCGCGAGCAAACCGACCCGTTATGCTCCGTAATGACCTCCAGCGCGTCCACGTCGGCCACCTCATCACGCGTCACAACTATTGGGCCAAAACTGAAAAACGTATCGAAGCTCTTCGCCCGCGTCAGGTAGCGCGGGTTCTTGCGCAGTACATCGAGCGCCGTCAGATCGAGCGTGGTCGTATACCCGAAAATTGCGCCCGGTACATCGCCTGCGGGCAAGAACCGGCACGTCTTGCCGATAATCACGCCCAGCTCGCCTTCGGCATCCACGTCGTTCGACAGATGCGGCGGAGGCAGCACGATATCGCTGCCCGGCTGCATCATGCACGACGCGGGCTTCATGAAGCTTCCCGGCTCCTCCGGCTGCACCGCGTTGATGTCCGCCGCGTGCGACTTGTAGTTGAGGCCGATGCACCAGATCTTCGGCGGGACCTCGTACGGGAGCTGAGGCGTCACGCGGTCATAGGGGAGCGTGGAAACGCCGCCGGTCCGAATGCCGTCGACCCCAGCACGGATGATCTCGAGCAGGTCGTTCGGCACGCGCGTTCCGTGCCGCGCGTTGATTTCTTCCATGGGCGCGACCCCTGCCGGGGTGAGGACTCCAGCGTGCCGCCGGCCGTCGTGCAAAAAAGTAAGCAGTTTCATATGGACGAGACCGCGCCTCCATCGATCCGAATCACCGACCCCGTGAGATACGACGAACGCTCTGACGCCAGAAACGCCACCGTCGCGCCGAACTCTTCCGGTGTCCCGTACCGCTTGAGCGGAATCGCCGCCGTGCGCTCGGCGCGGATGTCTTCGAGCGGCCGGCCGGTGCGCTCTGCCAGCGCCTGGTCGAGCACCTGGGTGCGCGCTGTCGCGATACGGCCCGGCGCGGCGCACATCACCAAAATGTTATCCGGCGCGACCTCGGCCGCGAGCGTCTTCGCCCAACCCGCAAGCGCGGGGCGGAACGCGTTCGACACGATGAGCCCCGGAATCGGCTGGATGACCGACATCGACACGATATTCACGATGCGCCCCCACTTGGCCGCGCGCATCATCGGCAGCACCGCGCGCGTCATCCGCAGCGCGCTCAGAAAGACTTGCTCGAAAGAGTCTTCCCATTGCTGCTCCGTGATCGTCTCAAACGTCCCCGCCGGCGGCCCCCCGCAGTTGTTGACCAGGATCGACACCGGCCCGAGCCGCTCCTTCACCTTCGCGACCGCCGCCGCAATCTGGCCGGCCTTCGACAGATCGCACGCAATCGGCAGTTCCGCTCCGATCTCGCGGGCGACTTTGTCGAGCTCGTCCTGCCGGCGGCTCAAAATCGCCACACGCGCGCCTTCCGCCGCGAGCGCCTGCGCCGAAGCCTTCCCCAGCCCCTGGCTCGCCGCCGCCACCACTGCCACCTTCCCTCTAATTCCCAAATCCATAATGTATGTTCCTGTTGTTAGTGCGTGGGCAGGTCTCCGGCCTGCCCTGGTGATACCGAGACCCGTCTCACAGCCTCGCCGAACCCAGGTGGGGCAGGCGGTTCCGCCTGCCCGTGTCCCTTGGTACTCGCCGCATCTCTTCCACGGCCTTTCTTATTCCTTCCGCGACGTTGCGCCACCCCTTATCTTTCGTACGCCACGCGGTGACGGGCTTTCCGTCCTTTGGCAGCGGCTGCAACTTCTTGAATTGTGCAATCCTCCAGTCGACTTCCCGCAAGATGACCGGAATCACTCGCGCCTCGCCCTTACTATGCCGTTCGAGAGCGCGCTTCATTTCGATATCGTGACAGTAGTCCGAAGCGATGAAGTCCGCGCTGATGAGCAGCAGAATAATGTCGGCGCGTTCGAGGTTTTGGTCGATCTCCGGCTTCCACTCGTCACCCGGATCAATCAATCGATCTTGCCACGGATCGATGAGCCCATGACGCTGCAACAGCCGCAGATGTGTTTCGAGCTCGTTGCGCAGGCGTTCGTCCTTGTGCGAGTAACTGTAGAAGATCCGGATCGCAGGTTTCGTGCCGGCTGTTCCTTCCTTCTCAAGATCCAGGCCCCCGAG
>JBOGMR010000736.1:0-11355 GCA_050746825.1 Bryobacteraceae bacterium
CTCCGGGCGCGACACGCTGCAGTTCGCGGTGCTGATGGCGGGCGCGCAGACGCCCACGTCGAACACGCGCAACAGCACGTTCAACGGGCTGCCGAACGCCTCGTTGAACATCTCGATCGACGGCATCAACAACAACTCGCAGCGCTTCAAAACCGGCGGCACCAGCTTCTTCGCGTTCGCCCCGCTGCGGCTCGATGCGATCGAAGAGGTGTCGGTGGCGAGCGCCGGCCTTGGAGCCGACGCCGCCTCCGGTGGGGCCATGACGATGCGCTTCGTCACTCGGCGCGGAACGAACCAGCTTCGCGGGCGCTTGTTCCATCAGTTCGAAAATGACGCGCTCAACGCGAACGCGTTTTTCAACAATGCGCGCGAGCAGGCGCGGCCGAAAGTGCGCCGCAACGATTTCGGCGGGAATCTCGGCGGCCCGATCCCGCTCCCCTTCACCCAGAAGAAGCTCTACTTTTTCGTGAACTTCGAGGCGGCGCCACGCCCGGCCACAAACGTCAGATCCGTCGCGATCTTCACTCAGGAAGCACAGAGTGGAATCTTCAAGTACAACGCCACCGATGGCAGCGTGCGCTCGGTCAACCTCCTCCAGTTAGCCGGCGCGGGCGGCTTCTCAACTACGGCCGATCCTACTGTTCGGGGAATCTTCAACGTGATTAACGGAACCGTCTCCAAAGGCACCGGCACGATTCCCGACGCGAGCGACCCGAACCGTTTCACGCTCCAGTGGCGGCAACCGGCCAACTCCAAGACGGTGTTCCCCACCGCGCGACTGGACTACCAGATCAGCTCGAAACTGGCCTGGCACGGTACGTGGAACTTGCGCTGGAACAAGAACGACGGCGTGCCACAGTACCCAGAACTCCCCCAGCTCGGCAATTCCTACAAGATTACGACCTACGTCGCTTCCAACGCGCTCGACTGGACGATCACCCCGACTCTTCTCAACACGTTCAACTTCGGCGTGCAGAGCAACGGCGAGTACTTCTACGCGGAGACGAACATTTTTCAATGGGCCGAATATGGCCACCGGCGGATCGCGATTCCGAACACGACGCCGACCATTCCCAATCAGACGCCGTTCATCCGCAACAATCCTGTGTACAACCTCTACGACAACCTGAACTGGGTCCGCGGCAAGCACACGTTCACGATCGGCGGGGCGCTGCTGCGAACCAGTTTCTGGGAGACCACGTGGAACAACGCGGGTGTGCTGAACTACAATCTCGGCGCGGCCACCGGCGATCCGATCACTTCGACGCTGAGCGCAGCCAGCTTCCCTGGAATCCGCACGCAGGATCTGCCGAATGCGTGGGCGCTTTACGCAGGGCTCACCGGGCGACTCAGTTCCATCACAGGTTCGCGCAACGTCGACGAGATCACACACCAGTTCAATGACTTCAGCCCGGTCACCTGGCGCCAGGCTTTCGCCACCGGTGGGCTCTACTTCCAGGACTCGTTCCGCGTTACACCTCGTCTGACGCTCAACTACGGATTCCGCTGGGAGATTTCCGGCGCGCAGCACAACACCAACGGCATCTACACCAGCCCGACGCTGGAGCACCTGCTGGGACCATCGCGCCAGCTCTTCCGGCCCGGCGTGATCGACGGCGTCACGGACCCACAGATCCTTTTGCGGCCGTATCCATATGAAGCGGACAAGTTCAACCCGGCGCCGAATTTCGGGTTCGCATGGCGGCCGTCGAAGGACTCCGGAGCGATCGGAAAATTGTTCGGCGACAAAACAGTCATTCGCGCCAGTTACGGAATCACCTATTACGACGAGGGTCTGAACACGATTCAGAACCGCGCCGGCAACAATCCGGGCCTCACGCAAACGATCACGCTGAATCCCGGCATGCCCGGGTTCGCTCTCGGAGGATTGTCACTCGGCTCGTCGATTCCCCCGGCGCAGGTGAGCCCGGCGACGCTCGCCTTCCCGCTGGCGCAGTCGCTGTTCACCTTCACGAACTCCGCGATATCTACGACCAGCCCGAAACTGCACACTCCGTACGTACAGAACTGGACTCTCGGCATCCAGAGAGAGCTGGCTCGCAACACCGTGCTCGAGCTGCGCTATGTCGGCAACAAGTCGACTCACGCGTGGCATTCCTATCAGGTTTCCGAGACCAACATCTTCGAGAACGGGTTCCTGCCGGAGTTCCGGAATGCGCAGCGGAATCTGGAAATCAGCCTGGCAAACGGTAACGTCAGCAACTTCGCCAACCGCAATCTGCCCGGTCAGGTTCCCCTGCCGATCTTCGAAGCTGCGTTCGGCGCGCGTGGCTCGCAGCCTGCGCTCGCCGCCACCTCGGGTTTCACAAGCGGAACGTTCATCAACAACCTGCAGCTCGGCAATGCCGGCACGCTGGCCAATACGCTTGGCACGAACAATCTCTACTTCTGCCGTCTCGCCGGCAACACGTTCGGGCCCTGCAGCCGCTTGGGGTTCAACGCGCCGGGTAGTTATCCGATCAACATGTTCCGCGGCAATCCGTACTACAGCACCGGCAACTTGCTCGACGACAATTCCTACTCGACCTACAACGGGCTTCAGGTCGAATTGCGGAAAGCTTACAGCAACGGCCTCGATGTCAGGGCGAACTACACGTGGAGCAAATCGCTCAGCGACCTGTTCAATCTTACGGATCAAACCGGCGCGGACAACTACATCACACTGCGCAACCGCGACCTCGATAAGGGTCCCGCCGCGTTCGATCTGCGTCACGCGTTCACGGCTTACTGGAGTTACGACTTCCCATTCGGCAAGGGCAGGAAATGGGTGAATCACGGCGGGCTGCTGAACCGTGTCATCGGCGGTTGGCAGATCTCGGGAATCCACCGCTTCAACTCCGGCCAAGTGTACCGGCTCACCAGCGGACGCAACACGTTCAACAATCTCGCAGATTCCGGCGTGATCTTGAATGGCATTACGTTATCGGAGCTCCAGGATCGCATGCGCACTTTCGGCCCTGGCCCAACCAGGAACGCGATCTCCGACGCGACACTGGTTGGACGCGACGGACGCGCCCATCCGCAGGTCCTGAGCGTGCCGGCGACGCCAGGTGAGCTCGGCCAGCAGCTATTCCTGTATGGCACGCCTCTCGCGATCAACGATATGGCCTTGCTCAAGGTGGTTCCGATCAAGGAGCGGCTTCGCTTCAGCTTCCAAGTGGAAGCACTAAACGTCTTCAACCATCCCGTGCTCGGCGTCGGCACGGCCAACATCGACTCGAGCACGTTCGGTCAAACGACGACTACAATCGTCGGCGCGAGGAATCTGCAGATCCGGCTCCGCCTGGACTGGTGACGTAGCACAATGCGAGGTGGGGCAGGCGGTTTCGCCTGCCCTCGAAGCATCGCGCAAAGATTCTCGCCTTTGGCAATGCAGGCAGTTGTGCCTGCCACGTCAGGACTCGTCCATTGCGATATCCTCCTACCCATGACGCCTCACCGCTTCGCACTCGCCCTGCTGCTCCTGCACCCTCTCACCGCCCAGCCGCCGCCCGTCTGGAAATGGGACTACTCGCAAATCGCCGCCACAGTGAACAAAGTCCGCGCCGGCCGGGACCTCACGCCCAAGGCGTGGCCCACTGGCGCCCGCGTCGCCGTCGCGCTCTCCTTCGACATGGACGCCGAGACGGGCTTTCTGCGCAGCGGCCAGTCGTCGCCGCAGCCGCTGTCGCGCGGCGAGTATGGCCCGCGCGTAGGCGTGCCCCGCATCCTGCGCCTGCTCGAAGACAACCGCATCCCCGCGACGTTCTTCATCCCGGCAGTGAGCGGGCAGCTACATCCGGACGCGGTGGATTCCATCCTGAAATCCGGACTGCGGCACGAGATCGGCGTCCACGGATGGGTGCACGAGCGCCTGACCGATCTCACGCGCGCAGAGGAACGAGAGCTCACGCGCCGCGCATTCGACTACTGGACCAAGCGGCTGGGACGCAAGCCCGCCGGCATCCGCACGCCGTCCTGGGATTTCACAGCCGAAACGCTGCCCCTGATCCGCGAGCTGGGTTTCCTCTACGATTCGAGCCTCATGGGCGACGACCGGCCGTACGAAATCCTGGCCGACGGCAAACCGACCGGTCTCGTGGAACTGCCCGTCGAGTGGATTCTCGACGATTACACCTACTACAGCTACGATCGCGCGTCTTCCGCCTATCATCGAATGTCGGACAACGACGTCTTCGAGATCTACCGCGCCGAGTTCGACAAAGCTTACGACGAGCGCACCATGTTCCTGCTGACGATGCATCCGTTCGTGACCGGCCATCGCTCGCGAATGGCTGCGCTCGAGCGCCTGGTGGCGCACATGAAGTCGAAGCCGGGCGTCTGGTTCGCGACGCATGAACACGTCGCGAGCGCCGCAGCGGCGCAGCTCCGGCGCTGAACGCTTAGCCTACCGCCGAATCCCCCACTGAAACGGATCGCGCGGATCCAGAATCAACGTCGCTTCCGCGTCCACCCAGGCCGACCCCTTGATCGACGGCACAACGCGATCGCCCTCCTGACGGTACCACGCCTCAAACACGCTGCCCACGATGCTCTCCTGACGCCACACTTCGCCCTCGCGCAGTTTTCCGTCGGCCGCCAGGCACGCAATCTTCGCGCTTGTCCCCGTGCCGCACGGTGAGCGATCGTACGCCCCGCCGGGGCACAGCACGAAGTTCTTGCTGTTTGCGCCGCCCAGTTGCGGCGGACCGAACAGCTCGATGTGATCGATCTGGCCCCCGCCGTCGCCCGCGATGCCGTCCCGTTCGAGCGCGCGCCGAATGCGCCACGTGCAGCCGGTGAGCCTCTCCACGTTACCGGCCGAAATCTCCTGCCCGTGATCGTTCACCAGAAAAAACCAGTTTCCGCCCCAAGCGACATCTCCGGTGACATGCCCCAGTCCGTCGACTTCCACGCGGACCTTCGCCGCGCTTCGATAACTCGGCACGTTTTCAATCGTGACTCCCGACTCATCGAGGACAGCAGTCACCGTGCCCACCGGCGTCTCGATCCGATGCCGTCCGGGCTTGATCTTTCTCATGTGCGCCAGCGTCACCACCAGCCCGATCGTCCCGTGGCCGCACATCCCCAGATAGCCGACATTATTGAAAAAGATGACGCCCGCCGCGCACTGCGGATCGACCGGCTCGCAGAGCAGCGCGCCGACGATCACGTCCGACCCGCGCGGCTCATTCACCACAGCCGATCGAAAGGTGTCATGCCGGTCTCGAAATGCCGCGAGGCGTTCGGCCATTGAGCCGCGGCCCAGATCCGGACCGCCCTCGATGACAACGCGTGTCGGCTCGCCTCCCGTGTGGGAGTCGATCACGTTTACGCGCTGCATCGCGTCAGCGTGCCGCCAGCGCAGGCAGCGCCGGCCGCGTCTTCAGCGCCTGCCGGATGATCTTGAGGATCTCTTCGCGCTCGGCGCCTTCGAGCGGCAATCGCGGCGCCCGCACCATCTCCGATCCCAACCCGGCTTCCTGCATCGCCAGCTTGATGTACTGCACCAGCTTGATCTTCGTGTCGAGATGCAGCAGCGGCGTGTACCAGCGATACAACTCGCGCGCTTCCTTCCAGCGCCCCGATGCCGCCAGATCCCACAGCACGCGATTCTCGTCGGGAAACGCGTTCACCAGACCCGAAACCCAGCCCTCGACGCCGAGCATGACGCTCTCGAGCACCAGGTCATCGACGCCGCTGAAAAGCGTGTAACGATCGCCCAACCGGTTCACGATGTCCGTGATCCGCCGCACGTCGTCCGACGACTCCTTGATCGCCACCAGATTCGGCTCATCGGCCAGTTCGGCGAACGCATCCGGCGTCAGGTCGACGTAGTACGAGACCGGATTGTTGTAGATCATGATCGGGAGTCCGGTCGAGCGCGCCACAGTGCGAAAGTGCGTGACGGCCTCGCGCCGATCGGCTTTGTAGATCATGGCCGGCAGCACCATCAATCCGTCGACGCCAATCTTCTCGGCGTCTCGCGCGAAGCGGCACCCGAGTGGCGTGGTTGTCTCCGCCACTCCCGTGAGCACCGGAATTCTCCGGCGCACGACCGCCAGCAACTCGCGCAGGACGGTCAGCTTTTCGGTGTTCTCGAGCGCCGTGTTCTCACCCACGCTACCGAGCAAAATGACGCCGTGGATGCCGGCGTCGATCATTACATTCAGATGCTGCGCCGTGGCATCGATGTCGAGCGACTGGTCCTGCCGGAACTGAGTCGTGAGTGCGGGATAAACTCCTCTCCAGTTAGCTTTCATTAGCTCTCCTATTTCCTCCGCGGCAGCGCTCGCTCACAGCCGCGGCTCAGCCGTATCTCCTTAGTTTTGCAGGCGCTTTGCACAATCTATAATCTATGGTATTCTGATACAGGTTGCCAAGGTATGTCAAGAAGCGAACTGCTCACACTCTTCTTTTTGACTCCAGTATTCGCTCTTGCCGATGAGCACTCGCGGCAAGTGCAAGTGTATGACATTCTAAGAAAGAATTGTTTTGGGTGTCACGGGCCCACCAAGACCTCCGGGCTCGATCTGCGCACTCACCAGTCGATCCTCGACGGCGGGACACGGGGTGCGGCGGTGGTGCCGCGGAACCTGCAACGAAGCCCGCTTTACCAGTTTGCGGTACATGAGTCGAAGCCCGCGATGCCGCCGGGCCAGAAGCTCTCCGACGAAGACCTCGACGCGATCAGGCAGTGGATACTCGACGGAGCCGGGCTCGATGGAGTCGACGAAGCCGTCGCATCGAACGCCGCGCAAGCCAAAGCCGAGCTCGCGAAACTGGAAGAGCGTCCGATCAAACCCGAGGAGCGCGCCTTTTGGGCTTACCAGCGGCCGGCGCGCGCCAAACCGCCGCGGGTCGCGCATCCGTTGTGGAAGGAAAATCCGATCGACGCTTTCCTGTTCGCCGCGATGCAGTCGAAGGGCGTAAATCCGTCGCCGCGCGCAGATCGCCGCACGCTGATCCGCCGTGCTTATCTCGACGTGCTCGGCCTGCCTCCATCGCCGGACGAGGTCGAGGCGTTCGTGAACGACACATCCGCCGACGCCTGGCCGCGGCTGGTCGACAAGCTGCTCGCCTCGCCCCATTACGGCGAGCGCTGGGCGCGGAACTGGCTCGATCTGGTGCGCTACGCCGACTCCGGCGGATTTGAGTTCGACGTGGATCGCCCCGACGCGTGGCGCTATCGTGACTACATAGTTAAATCGTTCAACGACGATAAACCCTACGACCGCTTCGTCAAGGAACAGCTCGCGGGTGATGAATACGCCGAAGACGCTCGCGGGGCGCAGGATGCCATGATCGCCACTGGATTCCTTCGGCTCGGGCCGGAGGGCGGCGGCGGAGGCGAGCGCGGCCGGCAGGATTCGCTGGACGACATCGTAAGCACCGCAACCCTCACGTTCCTCGGCCAGACCGTCGGATGCGCTCGCTGCCACAATCACAAGTTCGATCCGATCCCGCAGAAAGACTACTACAGGATTCAGGCCGCCTTCTTCTCGACCCGGCCGCTGAGTTATCCGTTGGTGGCGCCCGCAGTGGTCGACGCGCACAAGAAGGAAATGCAGCACATCGACGGTCTGCAGCGGCCGCTCAAGAAATCCAAGGCTGCCCTTGAAGAGCCGTACCGCAAGCGGCTGTTCGACGAATGGCTCAGCCGTCTTCCGGAATACATGCAGAGCGCGTGGCGCACACCGGAAGACAAGCGCACCGAAGGGCAGAAGCTCAATGTCCGCCAGATCGAGAAGACGCTCCTCGCGGACCAATTGTCCGGCAGGATCAGCGAAAAGGATGCCGTGGCGCTGATGACTGACGACGAGAAGCGGCGTCACCTCGATCTCGCGACGCAGATCGCCGAGCTCGAAAAGGAACGTCCCAAACCCTACGCGACGGCGCGGGCGGTCGAAGAGAGCGGTCGCGAGGCGCGTACTTCCTACTTCCTGCATCGTGGCAGCGTCGACACCAAGGGCTCGCTGATGAAGCCCGGAGGGCTGTCGGTGGTCGCTGAAAGAGACTACGAATTCGCACCGCCGCCGCCGAACGCGAAGTCGAGCTGGGGCCGTCGCGGTCTTGCCGAGTGGATTGCTTCGCGCGAGAATCCCCTCACGGCGCGCGTCATGGTGAATCGCGTCTGGCAGCATCACTTCGGCGAGGGCATCGTACGCACGCCAAGCAATTTCGGAACCACGGGAGATCGCCCCTCGCACCCCGAGCTGCTCGACTGGCTCGCCGCCGAATTCATCGACCGCGGTTGGAGTCTCAAGGCCATGCATCGCCTGATGCTCCACTCCGAGGCCTACCGGATGGCCAGTAATGACATCGCCGCGAACGCGGCCGTCGATCCCGAGAATCGCCTGTTCTGGCGCATGCCGCGGCAGCGGCTCGATGCGGAAACGCTGCGCGACGCGGTCCTGGCGGCCGCGGGCACGCTCGATCGCACCATGGGCGGCCCGTGCGTCTACCCGTACATCAACCCGTCGCTGTTCCAGTCGAGCACCAGGCGCACCTGGCCGGGCAAGCCCGACTCCGACCCGTCCACCTGGCGGCGCAGCCTCTACGTCTTTTCAAAGCGCAGCATCCGCTATCCCATGTTCGAGACGTTCGATCAGCCGAACCTGATCAATTCCTGCGACCGCCGCAACCGCTCGACCATCGCGCCGCAGGCGCTGCTGATGATGAACAACTCGCTCCTCGTGCTGCAAGCGAAGTATTTCGCGCAGCGCGTGCAGCTCGAAGCCGGCCGCGAAGTGCGCGACCAGATCGATCGCGCCTGGCGACTCGCGCTCGGGCGCGCGCCGCTCGAATCGGAACAGACGCGCGCCGCACAATTCATGAAGGACAACCCGGACGGGCTTACGGATCTGTGTCAGGCTTTGTTCAATCTCAACGAATTCGTCTACAGGCAATGAACACTCGGTTTTATTCGCGCAGAGAACTTCTTGGCAGGATGGGCGGCGGCATCGCCGGTGTCGCGCTCGCGGACATACTCGGGCAACAAGGGTTGCTCGCGGCCACGGCGTCTCCGCTGGCCGCCAAAGCGCCGCCGCTTGCCGCCAAAGCAAAGGCCGTCATCTCCATCTTCTGCTACGGCGGCGTCAGCCAGATCGACACGTTCGATCCGAAACCCGAGCTGCTGAAGCGCCAGGGTGAAGCGATGACGGGCGTCGGCCAGGTCACCGTGGTGATGGGTACGCCCGGCGGTCTCATGCCATCGCCGTGGAAATTCAAGAAGCACGGCCAGTGCGGCATGGACATTTCGGAGCTGTTCCCGCACATCGCCGAACATGCCGACGATCTCGCGCTGATCCGCTCGATGCATGCGCTCAGCCCCGCCCACGGGCCCGCCATCTTCCAGATGAATACCGGCACGATTCTCGCCGGCCATCCGAGCGTCGGGAGCTGGGTGACGTACGGGCTCGGCACCGAGAATCAAAATCTGCCCGGCTTCATCGTGTTCACGGATTACCGCGGCGGGCCGATCAACGGCGCGCCGAACTGGAGCGCGGGATACATGCCCGCAGCTTACCAGGGCACCTCGTTTCGCTCGGTGGGCGACCCGATCGTCGACCTGAAGCCGCCCGAGGGCTACGGACCCGAGCGCCAGCGCAAGTGGCTCGATCTGATCCGCGACCTCAACGAGAAGCACCTCGACCGCAATCCCGCCGACAGCGAGCTGGCCGCGCGCATCCACACGTACGAGCTTGCATTTCGGATGCAGACGCACGCGGTCGACGCGATCGACATCAGCAAAGAAACCGCCGCGACGCGCAAACTCTACGGCGTCGACGAGCAGCCCACGGAGTACTTCGGACGGCAGGCGCTGATGGCGCGGCGGCTGGTCGAGCGCGGCGTCCGCTTTGTGCAGATTTTCTCCGGCGGCGGCAACTTCGATCCGAGCTGGGACGCGCATTGGGACCTCAAAGGCAACCACGGTCTGCACTGCGCCGAGACGGACAAGCCGATTGCCGCGCTCATCAAAGATCTCAAGAGCCGCGGAATGTTTGACTCGACGCTGATTCTCTGGCACGGCGAATTCGGCCGGCTCCCGATTTCCGAGCGCATGGATGGGCGCGACCACAACGCGAGCGGCTTCAGCGTCTGGCTGGCGGGCGGCGGCGTCAAGGGCGGAACCATCGTGGGCGCGACCGACGAATACGGCTACCGCGCGATCGAAAACAAAAAGTCGGTGTATGATCTTCACGCGACCGTTTTGCGCGCGCTCGGCCTCGACCACGAAAAATTGGCCTATCATTTCAACGGCCGCGACATGCGCCTGACCGACGTCCACGGCCACGTGATCTCCGAAGTTCTGTCTTAGCACGCGTATTACGCTCAGTGGCGGGCTTAAGTCTAGCGACAGACGACACAAAACGATCGGCTGCCCCACGTGGGCAGCGAGTCAGAGGACCTTCACAACCACGATCGTCATGTCGTCGTGCTGCGGAGCGCCATCGACGAAGGCATCGGCGGCCGCCATCAGCACTGGAATCATGTCGAGGGCGGAGCGTTCCGCGCAGGCTTCGATGGCGGGGAGCAGACGTTCTTCGCCCCATTCCTCGTCGTCGTGATTCATCGCCTCGCTGATGCCGTCGGTGAAGCCGACCAACACATCGCCCGGCTCCAGCACGAGTGCGCCCTGTTCGAAAATGGCAGGACGAAAAAGCCCAACCACCGGGCCTCCCGTTTCGAGCCGGATGACCTCCTTGCGCCGCAAAATGACGGGCGGGTTGTGACCTCCGTTCACGTATGTCAGGCGGCGCGTCACCGGATCGTACTGCCCGTAAAAGAACGTCGCGTACTTATTCGACGGCGACGCGTCGTACACCAGCCGGTTGATGTTTCCCATCACCTTCGCCAGATCGCTGGCATCCTGGATGGTTTGGCCTCGCAGCGACGCTTGCAGGCTCGCCATCAGAAGGGCCGCGCCAATTCCCTTCCCCGATACATCCCCGATCGCGATCCCGAGCCCGCCGCCCGCTAGCGCGATGAAATCGTAATAATCGCCGCCAACACCGAGTGCAGGACGGCACGCTCCGGCATAATCAACACCCGTTATTTTGGCGAGCTGCTGCGGAAACAGCCGCTCCTGTACTTCGCGGGCGATCTCGATCTCCCGGTTCAGCCGCTCGCGCTGCGCCACCTCACGGGCGATTGCAGCCGACAAGCGGCTGTTCTCGATCGCCATTCCGGTTTGCGCCGCAACCGATTGCAGCAAGCGCACGTCACTAGCGGGAGTTTACTGCGAACTCCGCTGAGGTAAAAGCGCACACATCGGCAAGTCGTTCTACTAGAACGGTTAGCTCACCGCTCCCAGATTCATTTCTGTATTACCCCATATAGAACATTTCTATC
>JBOGMR010000737.1:0-4635 GCA_050746825.1 Bryobacteraceae bacterium
GGGAAGATCTGTATTACCGGCTGAACGTGGTGCCGCTGAATATTCCGCCGCTGCGGGCGCGGCGCGAGGACATTCCGTTCATGGTGGAGCACTTCATCCGGAAGCTGGCGCCGGATTCGGGCAGCCAGGTCGAAGGCATAACCGACGCCGGGATGCGCAAGCTGCTGGAGTACCACTGGCCAGGCAATGTGCGCGAGTTGCAGAACGTGATCGAGCGGAGCCTGGTGATGTGCCGTTCGACGACGCTCGACGCGGCGGACATTCGCCTCGAGGCGGCGCCGCGGCCGCGCAATCATGCCGGCGATCAGTTTCTGCCGGACGGGATGACGCTCGATGAGTATGAGCAGTCGGTGATCCGGGAGGCGCTGCGGCGGGCGGAGGGGAACAAGAGCCAGGCAGCAAGGCTGCTGGGGCTAACGCGGAATGCGCTGCGGTACCGGTTGTCGCAGATGGGCCTGGAGGAGGGTGGGGAGAAGGGGTGAGGTGGCTATAAGCTGCTCTTGAGAATAGAGTTGCGGTCCGGACGGCGGGCGTTCGATTTTGGGATTGGGTTCGTTCGGCAACAATATACTTGGCAAAATAACAACACCCGGTACCAGGACGCCTACGTGCTCTGGCTTCCTTTCTTATACTTCTCGCTGGCTACCATCGTGGCCAAATCCGCAATAAGTGGACCGAAAAGCACAACAGCCCACGTTAGTTCGGGAACGGCCCAAAGGGCTACGATCCAACAGGTAAAACTCAAAGCAGCGCACTTAAGGGCTTGCTTAAAGCTACGCCGCTGAGGTGGCCTGTTCACTTCTTAGGTTGCGCCCGCTTCCTCTGCTGGCTCTTCTTCCACTTCTTCTCAGCCTTGACGATTTCGGAGTGCGGTACCGCGATCATCTTGCGGATCGCGGCGTCGAACCGCTCGAACTGGCCTTCGCCGGTACAGCGGGCCGCAACTTCGGGAGAGATGTCGAAGGGGGAGTCTTCGTGTTGCTTGATGATGACGCGGGTTTCATCTGGCTCCATTATGGCTCCAAGTTTGCTCGTAAGCAAAGTAGTAAAATCTTAAAGGCTGCGGCTGGAACCGCAGCCTTGAAAATTTTGAGCAGTTCATCAAGCGCGATCGGCGGTCGCAACGCCGAGCGGAGACAGGCCGCTATCAGTGTACACAAAGGTGGTGGGCTGTGCCACTCAGTAGCAGAACGGCTACGCGTGCGGTTAGGGTTCGTGGCGAGGCTGGCGGTTAAGGATGGTCGAATCGTCTGCCGGAATCGGATGGGTTGGCGGCTTGCGAGGCGGGCGCATTCTGGGGAACGGTGGTACAAACAGGAGAATCAAAATCCCGAGTAGAACGATCAACTCAATCGGACCGATGCCACGCATTCACTAATCCTTTCCGGCGTGTTTCTTCGCCCGTTTCCGTTCCTTATTTTGTCAAGTATATTGACGTTGATGCTTGATTTGTCAAATCAGTTATTGCCGTTAGTTGGGTTCGTTTTTTCACTCCGATTCTCGCATCCCGCGCAGCGGGTGGCCGTGCCACTTTTCGGTGGCTTCGAGGGAGGCTGAGGCGCGATTCTCCCACGGCCGTATTCAGGATTCAAAGATCAGAGATGACGGACGGAAGCCACCTTTGCCGCCATCAGGATAGCACGAGGGCGAGAAACGCAGTCCGCGGATGATGGCGGCTTATGGCAGCAGGGCCGTGCAGGTCAATGAGCGGCAGTTGGTTGGGAGTTTGAAAAAAAATCGCAGCCGGCCGTGACGTGAATCTGCGGGGCGGCCTGGGAGGCCGACGCGGCCCACGTGGCCGCTCCTGGCCGCCCCACGCGCACCCCGCAAGTTTGACTTCGCGGCGACCGGCGTAGTACGATCACGCGCAGCACACAGGAGCGTTCCATGAATGTGAGACGGTTTGTTGGTTTGATTGCGGTTTTTGCGGTAGCGGGCTTCGTGATGGCTCCAGTTGCGGATTCCCAAGAGCGGAAGGCCTCGGGGAAGATCTACAACACGGCGAAACAGAAGCTGCTGGCAGGCAAACAAGTCGTCGGCGGAACGGTGTCCACATCGGATCCCGAGATTTACTGCGCGATGGCGAACGCCGGGTTCGACTTCACGTGGATCGAAATGCAGCACAGCCCGCTGACGTATTCGGAAGTCGCGCGCATGATCTACGCGTGCCGCGGCGCGCAGGCGATTCCGATGATCCGTGTGCCGGACGCAACCGAAGGCGACATCCAGAAGGCCACCGACATTGGCGCTTTAGGGATCATCCTCCCGATGGTCGACACGGTGGAAAAGGTAAAGAACGCTGTGAAGTTCGCCAACTACCCGCCCAAAGGCGTCCGCAGCCAGGGCGGCGGGCAGTATCGCGCGCTGTGGGGCTCCGACTATCGGCAGACCGCGAACGACAACATCATGATCGTGGCGATGATTGAGAATCCGGCGGGCGTGAAGATCGCGCAGCAGATCGCCGACGTTCCGGGCGTCGACGTGGTTTTCGTCGCCAGCACCGACCTGGGGAGCTTCTCGGGATTCAAACAGGGCGAGCCGCAGTACGAGGCCCTGGTGACGAGGGTCCACGACATTACGTTGAAGTCCGGCTTGAAGCTGGGCGGACCGCATGCGTGGAAGGACCGGCCGGGGTACACGTTCTTTCAGGGAGCGGGCGAGACGGCTCTCATCCGGGGCGGAGCGCAGGTGGTGTTGGGCGCCAACCCGGCGGCAGCACCCGGTGGACGCCGAGGCGTTGCGCCGATCGAGGGCAGCGAGCCGAAATAACCAACGCGTCCCTCTGAGCGCCCACGTAAGCCTCCACGTACCGGCTTTGCCGTACGACATAGCCGCTATCTAAACGATTTCCCCTAGTACACCATTAGACTTTTTACCGCCACAGGTCCTGGTACCGCTAAAACTCTAATACCAGTTGGTACTAGACCTGTGCTACAATTAGTCCTAGTTTATGCCAACCAAGATCGAACCCTGGCAAGAGTCCCGGCCGATGGCCAACGAGTACAAGGTCGATCTCGCCACGGGACGAAGGGCGGCCCGCGAACAGTTGACGGTGCGGCTGGAAGCGGAGCCCGAGCTGGTGTCGCGGTTCTGGAAGGAACTTTCCAACCCGGAAGCCCTGACCTCTCCCGACATCACGTTGTACTACGCCTTCCTCAGCCACAATCACCAGGTCTCGGTCATCCTGGAGTTCGTTGCAGGCGAAACATTGGAACATCTCGTGAAGCGAACGGATCCTTCACGCTGCGAGCAGGCGATCCCGATGTTCTGCCACCTGCTCGATACGTTCGAACAGGCCGGTGCGGATCGATCTTCGCGTTCAGACGCGGAGCGGCCGGCGCCTACGGTCGCGCCCGAATCGGTCAAGCTGGTTGACTTTGGCATAGTGCGGGCAGCGACAGCAACCACGGCGCGCCTCTACGGCTCGCTTCTCGTTCGTCCCGACGGGTGCCTGGCCGAGGAAGTAATTGGCGAAGACGGCGAAGGGCATCCGGAAGTTTATCTTCTTCTAACCACGGTTTACCAGAAGCTGATGGAACGCGTCCCGGCAGGCGCAGGATCACATCCTCCGGGGGTCGAACAAATCGTGGTCGCTTCACTGGCTTCAAAGCCGGGGGAGAACAAGTTTGGAAAGGGTCCGGTTTCTGAGCCGGCGGCTCCGGTTTCAAAACCCAGTCGCTCGGCGGCGAGAGTTTTGGCCGCGCCGTTCATCGGAGCGGTTACGGCGATAGCGCTGATGGCGCTGCTTTACGGCGCTACGGACATGTTCGGCTTCGGGAAGGCGCGGATCACGCCCATCAGCCTTCCGCCGATCGCCGCGTCGCCAGACGCACCGCCCGGAACCCCGGCGCCGCGAAGCGACGCCACCGCATCGCTCGGGCAAGTTCCGGATCCGATTCTCTCGGTCAAGACTTCATCGCGGATTTCATCTTCCTCCAGTAGACCCAAACCCACGCTCACGGCGAACGGCGGGGACAAGCCGCCGGTCTACTCGTCGAATTACGCGGCCATGCCGCGTTCCCAGGTCACCGCCAGCACCGTAGGAATCCAGACGCCGCTTCCTCCCCGCGTCGTGGACCAGCCGCTCGTGGATACGCCGGTTCCCCCCACCGGCGTTACTCGCCCCGCGCGGTTGATTCGACAGCCGAAGATCGAATACCCTCGTTTAGCCCGGACGCAGGGGATCTCTGGTCTTGTTCGGATCGAGGTCACGATTGCTGAGAATGGCAGTGTCCAGAAACCGAAGGTGCTGGCGGGACACCCGATGCTGGTTGCCGGGGTTTCCGAGACCTTACCGCGCTGGCGGTACCGGCCGGCGACGGTGGACGGCAAGGCTGTAGCCACGACGACCGAGATTGAAGTCCGCTTCGATCTCGAGCAGGTGGCGGGCAAGACGGCTCCTATTCCGCCTCCTGCTGCGCCGACCGGGCGCTTCCCCACGAGGAGCTTTCAACCGGGGCGTTGAGGGGCGAGAAGACCAGGTGCGCGACATAAGAGTGGTCGCACGGCGGATCGGTCCGAGGCGCGACCTGAGCCGCGAGCGTGAGCGAGCGGTTGGCGCGCCTCCCAACACGTCCCCCTTGCTCCTCGACCACATAGCGGATCGCCTCACGAACATCCTGATCCTTCCACAGC
>JBOGMR010000738.1:0-11554 GCA_050746825.1 Bryobacteraceae bacterium
CTCTCCGGCAGCGGGTCAATCACCTCGAGTGTTCGCCGCAACATCTTCACACGCATCTGGTCGAGCAGCGGCCTGGCGGCAGGCGACTGAGCAACGTTGCGCAATTCGTTCGGATCTTTCGCCAGATCGAAGAGCACTTCCTGGCCGTTGGTCCAGTAGGCATACTTGGCCTCACGCGTGCGCAGAATCCGGTTGTTCAGACTCTGCTGATAAGTGCTATCCCGGCCTTTGCCTCCGCGGGCGACCGGAATCAGCGACATCGCCTGATTGCCTTTGGGCGGCTTCAGTCCCCCGAGTTCCAGCAGCGTAGGCGCGATGTCGAGAATCTCGACCAGTTCGCCGGAGCGCGCGCCGCGCGGCAGTCCCGGGCCGCGCATGATCAGCGGGATGTGCATGGCGCCGTCGTACGGGATCGCGCTCTTGCCGCTCATGTTGTGATCGCCCAGGTAATCGCCGTGATCGCTGGTGACGACGATCACGGTTTTGCCGGCGATCCCTGCGCGCTCGACCGCTTCCATGACGCGGCCGATGTTGCGGTCGAGGTTAGACACCATGGCATAGAAATGTTTGCGGTAGGCGGTCCATGTGTCTTCCGGCGTGCCGGCTAGAACGCTGACTGCCTTCTGCATCACGGGCGGGAGATGCTGCGCCTCGTCTTCGCGCCAGATCCGCGGCGGGAGCTTGACGTCGCGATACAGCGCTAGCATCGAGGCCGGCGGATTCAATGGTGGATGCGGCGCGTAGAATCCTGCGTGCACGAAGAATGGGCGGCCCTTGTTCTCGTCGATGAATCGCACGGTTTCGTTCGCCACCCAGTGCGCGTGCGTGGTGCGCTCATCGCCCTCGAACGTGTAGTAATCGAAGCGTCCGCGCTCGCCCGGCATCTTGACGTTCGCTTTGCGACGCACTTCCGGGCCCTGCGCGTCGAGCCAGAGTCCGTAGGCGTCGTCGTAGCAGCCCGGTTCGTCCGAGAGCCGCATCTGGTTAAAGGCGTACGGCGGGTGCGGCTCCCGGTGATTCCTTTCCGAGTGCGGCCAGAAGTGCAGCTTGCCCATCTGGCCGGTGTAGTAGCCGGCGTCGCGGAACAGGTGCGTGATGGTGATCTCGGTCTCGCGCAACGGAATACCGTTTGAGATGACTCCGTGGGCGTGCGGGTAACGGCCGGTGAACATCGAGCAGCGATTGGGCGAGCAGGCGACGCCGACGGTCTGGCAGCCCGTGAAGTTTACGCCCTCCCGCGCCAGGCGGTCCAGGTTCGGCGTGAGAATCGCCGGATTGCCGTTTACCGCGATGTGGTTCCAACGCAGATGGTCGCCCGTGATCAGAATGATGTTCGGACGTTCCGCGACGCTCTGCGCCCAGACGGGGCCCGCCGCCAGCAGCGACGCTATTTCCCGCCGCGTGATGCCTTGCGTTAAACTGCCTCTTGACATACCGGTTCCTTCGTACGTGCTCGCCCGTCTGGCATGGCTGGCGCTCGGCTTCTGGCGGCTGCGCGTTTATCGTATCCGGTCGAGTGCGCTCGCGCAACTCTTCCCGCACGAGTCGCGCACGAGTCGCGGATTGGCGTCGGGCCCGGCTCTTACTCGCACCTACATGTAGTCCGGCACTGCAATGCCGAGAACATCGAGAGTCTGTTCGAGTTGCCGCCGGAAGAAATCCGCCATCCACAGCAGGAAGACGCGCTTCTCGCGGTTCTCCTCGTGCAGGATGTGATGCTGGTGGTAGAAGTTGTTGAACGACTGCGCGAGCTGAAACGCGTACTTGGCGACATGCGCGGGTTCGCCGCTGGTCACCGCGCGCTCGACGGCGGAATCGGCCTTCGATGCGGCCAGCAGCACCTGCCAGAAATCCTCCGAAGCGAGTTGACGTTCCATGGCTTCGCGCGACAGTTCACGCGCGAACTCCGGCAACGCCTCGCCGCGCTCATCGAGTTTGCGAAGGATGTTACGCGCGCGCACCGCGGCGTACTGCACGTAGGGTCCCGTCTCGCCCTCGAAGCTGAGCGCCTCCTGAAAATCGAACGCGATGACGCTGTTGCGCGTAAACTTCAGCATGAAATAGCGCAGCGCGCCGATCGCGATTTGCGACGCCACCTGCCGGCGCTCCCCGGCGGGCCGTTCGGGGTGGCGCGCGTCGACCTCTTCGAGCGCTTTGGCGACGAGCGTGTCCATCAGGTCGTCGGCTTTGACCCCGAGCCCTTTGCGTCCGGAGACTTCGATGTAGGGCCGCTTCTGATCTTCCTCCGGCAGCTCGATGCCCAGCTCCGCACAACAGCGCGGCGAAAGGGCGACCATCCCGTAGGCGAAGTGGGTCGATCGCTCGGCTTGTTCGTTGAACCCGAGCGCGCGAAGTCCCGCTGCGACGACGTCCTGCAAATACGACTGCCGCGCGTCGATCACGTTGTAGACGCGGCTGGCGCGCCCGAATGACGGCGCGGCGCCATTGGCAGGCTCGCTCGTGCTGACCCAAAGATCGCGCCCGCCGGGGTAACGCAGAAGGGGCGCGTAGTGGAAATCCTTGCCGAGCAGGCCGAATTTCCAGAGTTGATAGGCGATGTCCTTGCCGACGTAGGTGACCGTGCCGTTCGAGCGCACGATCACTTTGTCGTCTTCCGATCCGCTCTCGCCGGCGAAGGCCTCGGCGCGCATCACCCAGCAGCCTTTGTTCTTGCCGTCCGTTTCCAGATGGATCGCGCCGCGTTGCTTCAAAAGCTCGAATGCGGACGCCCAGAACTTCAGATGGAGGATTTCGCTCTCGCGCGGGAGCACATCATATTCGACGCCGAGCCGAAGCATGGTGCGCAGGTGGGCGTGTACGATTGCGTCGGCGACGGTGTGGCCGATTTCCGCGAGCGCTCCCTGGCCGGCTTCGATCGCGTGCAGCGTCTCGGCGCGCCAGGCGAGCGCTTCCTTGTGCTCCTGGTAATAGGCGGAGGTGCGCGCATAGAGGTCCCAACAGAGGTAGTCGAATCGGTCCTGTTTGGTCAGAGCCTCGACTTCCGCCGGCGTCTTCTTCTCGAGAAAATGAAAGCCGGCGACCACGTCGGCCACCTGCACGCCCGTGTTGTCGATGTAATTCTGCGCTTCGACGCGCTGGCCATTCGCCCGCAGCATACGGACGAAGGTGTCGCCGAGCGTCGCGTTGCGCAGGTGCCCGATGTGCGCCGCCTTGTTCGGATTGATATTCGTATGCTCGACGATGATCTTCTCGCCCTCGGCTCGCACGGCTTCTTTCGCGTCGCCGAGCAGCGATGCGCCGAACGCGCCGCGATCGAAGCGGACGTTCAGGTAGCCGTTGCCCGCGACTTCGATCGCGCGGATGCCTTCTATCGGTCCGATGTCCGCGGCCAGTTCCGCGGCGATCTTCTTCGGCGCCTGCTTGAGGTGCTTCGCGAGTTGGAAAGCCGCGGGCAGCGCCAGTTCGCCGAATTCACTTTGCTTCGGCTGCTCGACCGGCACGCGTGTGCTGACGCCGTAGCGGGCTTCGATATGGGATTGAAAGGCCTGTTGGAGGCGCTCTTCGAGAACGTGGAACACGGGCGAATTCCTCAGTCCAGGAACTTGGTGCGAACGGGGAGGGTCGAACTCCCATTCCCTTTCGGGAGCCAGATCCTAAGTCTGGTGCGTCTGCCAATTCCGCCACGTTCGCGAGGTTGGCAATACGAATTATAGCAGCCGGCCGATCCTCGTCGTCCTAGCGGCTGGCGCGGATGTGGGCGACGATCGCCGCCGTGAAAGCATCCACGAAAGGACGCCCGCGTTGCAGCAGGTTGTCGCGGGTCATGTAGTCCACATCGATATCGGGCCGCACGCCGATGTTTTCGATCAGAGGCTCGGCGGGGTAATCCGGCGTGATCACCGGACTGGCGCGAGTCATCAATCCGAGCGTCATGCCTGTGATTCCCTCCGAATAGGCGCCGGCCCGGAAGGAAGTGTTTGTCCCGCCCGCTCCGTTCGTGCGCATCCCGAATATCGGGCCGCGGCGCGCGTCCTGAATCATGGCCGGCACAGAATCCGCCGTCGAAGTCGAGAACTCGTCCGCCAGAATCATCAGCGGCTTGGTGTACGCAATCATCTGGCCCGTGCTGTTCGTCGCCGCGCCCCGCTCCATGCCCGGACCGCAAAGCGGCAGCGATCCCGCGAGAGCCCTCTCTGCTCGCGATAGGCCGTGCTGATGTCGTTGAAAAGCGTTGTCCACATGTCGATCATCCACTTCTCGGCGTTCTGGTTCCGTGCCGCGTTCAGGCTCGCATAGAACGAATTCACGCGGCTCCACGTGGCCCGCAACAGGTAACCCGTGGGGCGGAAATTGTAAGGTGTGAGACGAGCGACGACATTTTCGCCGAAGCAGAGCAGGCCGCCCGGGTTGCGCATATCATCCACAACGAGCCCATCGGTGTTGTCCTGGAAGAATGCAATCTCCCGCTCAAACTCCGCCAGCACCACCGCGGACAATGTGCCGTAGTTCGGGACACGGATGAACCCGATCCTGAGACCCTCGGCTGTGTAGGTTCCCGAAAAGAAGAAATCGCTCGCGGCGCGTCCCTGGCGCTGGACGAAATCCGCGGGCATCGCGAAAATAGGCGCGCGGGCGCCGACATTCAGCACTCCGTACGGTTCGTTTGTTCCGGAATACTGCAGCTCGTACCAGTCGCGCATGAAATCGGGCGTTTCATCCGCGCCGGCGTCTCGCACCTGGGCGGCTTTTGGAAATAACACGGGACCCACGCTGAGCGGGGTCCCGGCCTTGAGCCAGGGAATTGTGTACGCCTCCAGTGCATCATTCGCTCGCCGAATCTCCACCGCGGCTGTCTCGCCGAGATCCACCGCATGCGGCATGCGGCTCTGCGGCCGCGTCACGATGCGGGCCGCGGCCATCCGCCGCGTGCTGCGGCTGTTGCTCTGGATGGCATACTTCGAGAAAGCATCGATCAACTGGCCGGCCGGAATTCCATCCACCGAAACCAGCTCATCGCCAATGACAAACGGATACGCGGCCAGCGGCAATCGGGTTCGGCCGATCGAATCGATCAGCACTTTGCCGTCGTAAATATCCACCGATAATCCCAGTGATGCGACGAAGTCCGATCGCAGCGAAAAGGAATCGTGGGAATCCTGCAGGCTCGCGACATACTCGATGCAGAGCTCGTAGAAATCCAGGTCGTCCTTTGTCTTCGCCGCGCGGTCCAGCCATGGACCGATGTTCAGCGCGTCGAATCCGAATAACGTGCGCTTCCACTCATACGGCGCATACTGCTTCGCATACAACCCTGCGAGAAAATTGAAATCCGCAAGCTTTTGCCCGGTGGTGAGCTGCGCGAAGGCGGCTGGCACGGCGAGGCAGACTAGAATGAAAAGTTTTCTCATGATCGCCTCCACCTATTGAGCCTTCCGGATCTGATCAACGATGGCCTGTACGAACGCATTGACGAATGGCCGCCCATTTTGCAGCAGATTCTCCTTCGTCATGTAATCCAGCTCTACGTCGGGCCGCACGCCGATGTTCTCGATGTAAGGAGCGGCTGGATAGTCGGCGGTGACCACCGGCAGCTTGCGCTCGATCAGGGTCTGCGTCATTCCAGTAACGCCTTCACTGTAGGTCCCCGCGGCCAGCGTGACCACGCTGCCGCCGGCTCCCATGGTGCGGAATCCGAAGAGCAGCCCGCGCCCGTTATCCTGGAGCGTCGCAGGGAAGATGTCGCCGCCGGAAGCCGACATCTCGTCCATCAGGACAACGAGCGGTTTCGTGTATGCGAGCAGTTCGCCGTTCGGACCCCTGGCCGGATCGCGATCGAGGGTTACGTCGTCGATCGGCAAAGAACCCGTCCGTCCTCGCATCTCGCTATTCGCTGTGACCATGTCGCTCTTGATGTGTCCGAGCAGGTCCTGAACCCACTGAGGGGCGTTCTGCGCACGCGCATTTTCCAAGGACCTTGAGACGCTCACGACCCATTCGGAGGTTGCGCGAACCTGGAATCCAACCGTGCGGTACCGGTAGGGAATGACGAGCTGTGTGAGCGAATTGAGGAAACTCAACGAGCCGCCCGGATTGCGCATCTCATCGATGACGAGGCCGCCGGTGTTCGCCTGAAAGTAAGCAATCTCGGTCCGGAATTGCTGCAACGCGGCGGCTGCGTTGGGCGGAGAATACGACGGAATGCGACTGAACCCGATCTTGTAGCCCTCCGCTTCGAACGTCCCCGAGTAAAAGAAATCGGCCTGCACCCGGCCCAGCCTTTGCACGAATCCGGCCGGCGGCGCGAAGATCGGCGAACGCGCGCCCAATCCGAGGATCGTCAGCGGAGCCTGAATCTCGCAACGCTGCAGTTGGCGCAGGACCGCCATATAGTCGGGCGCCTCCTCACTGGACATCTCCTCACTCGACATCCTCTCACTCGACATCCTCTCACTCGACGACGCCGCGCTCGCATTCACCGGCTTGGGCGTGAGAACCGGTCCCACGACCGTGAGCGGTAAGCCGGTCTTCGTCCAGGCGATCGCGTAGGTCTCCAGATCGCCGCTCTGCCGCCGGATCACCACCGAAGCCTCATCCGCGACGTCCACGGCGTGCGGCATCCGGCTTTGCGGACGGCTGGTGATGCGTCCGGCCGCGTTCCGTCGCGTGCTGCGCGGATTCGCAGAGGTCGAATACTTGAGGAATTGCTCGATGAGCTGCTCGACCGGCGCCCCGTCCACCGAGACCAGCTCATCGCCGGCCTGAAACGGATAGAGCGCGGCCGGCAGGCGGGTACGGTTGATGGAATCGATCAACACTCTCCCGTCGTAGATGTCCGTTGTGAAGTTCAGTGTCGCCAGAAAGTTCGACGGTACGGTATAGACGCTGTGCGCATCGTTGAGGCTCGCCACGTAATCGAGCATGACTTCGTAGAAATCCAGGTCGCTCCGGGTCGCGCGCACGCGGTCGAGCCAGGGCCCGATCTTCAGCAAATCGAAACCGAGCGCGTCCCGCTTCCATTCATAAGGGGCGTATTGCTTGGCGAAGAGCGCGGCCAGACTCTGGAAGTCGCCGATCTTCTGATCCGTGGTGATTTGGGCGAGTCCGCCGCCAGCGGCCGCTACAGCGAGGGCCGCGATCCGCAGGGTGTACTTCGGGGAGCGCATTCTCCCATTATGGACTCTCCCCGGCGATATTACTTCTTCTTCTGCTTCCTCTCCAGATCGAGTTTCGGAATGCCGAAGTTGCCGCTGAGGTCTTTCAGATCCGCGGGGTCGATGGAGCCGAGAATATGGACCACGGTGAGTTCTTTGGGCTCCGCCGCAACCACTACCAGGCCGCCGATCTGGTTGCCGTCGGTCTTGAAAAACACACCGGCGGTGTCGCCCTCTCTTTTACTCTGGACGTCGATCATCCGCGACCAGCCGCTGCCGCGAAGTTGCGTCATAACGGCCTCGACATCCTTCATCGAGTATTCGCCTTCTTTCTCGAAGGTCAGACTCCTGACGTAAATCCCCTTCAAACCACCGACCAGTTTTTTGGCTTTGGCTTCGTCGGGTTTGTCGGACAGAAAGCGCGAGGCGATCTGGAGGAGCGGACTGTCGAGCGTGATATCCACTTTCTCGATGGCTTTGGGCGCCAGCTTGTCCCACGGAATCAGCTTGCCGATGTCCTGCGCGGGGCTGTCGATTGCGATAGCCAGCGGAATTAGCAGCAAGCGGCAGATTTCTTTATTCATGGATCGGCCTCCGGCTCAACTCGGATACTTTGCGCTCCACGACGTGAAGCTTGCTGCCGGTGATCTCGAGCGCTAGCAACAATTGTTCTTTGGCCTTTTCGCCCTGACGGCGCTGGTATTGGTAATTTCCGAACACAACCAGAAGACAGGCGGCGATCGCGGCCGGCAGCCATCGGGTTCGAATGACGGCAAAGCGGGAGGGCCTGCGCCGCACGCGCTCCATCACGCGGCCGGCGAATCCCTCAGGCGGCTCAACCGGCCGCAGCATGTCCTTCAACTCATCCTCAAAACGGTTCACTTGCTTACTCCCTTGGGGGCCCGTTCGGCCCGCTCGAACCTTCCCCGCAGCACGGCGAGCGCGCGATGGAGGCTGCTCTTGACCGTGCCGACCGGCATTTCGAGCACGCCCGCGATCTCGGTGGGCTCCATGTCCTCCTGATACCGCAGCACCACGATCATCCGCGACCGCTCGGGCAGCGTCCCCAGCAATCGTTCGAGCAGGCGCTTCAGCATCGGATCGCGATAGTGTGCGATCGATACCGGCTCGGGGGCGGAGTCCAGACCGGCCCGGGGACGGAATTTCAGCCGCCTCGATTGGTCGATCGCGCGATGGCAGGCGACTCTTCGCAGCCAGTGAAGCAGGTGCGCCGGCGATTCGATCGACTCGATGTTGCGGTGCAAATGCAGAAAGACCTCCTGGGCCAATTCCTCGGCGGAAGCGCGATCGTGCAGATAGTGCCAGGCGATGCTATACACCATCGCCTGGTGCTCGCGGACGACCGCTTCAAAAGCGGACTCTTCACCCGCGGCGGCCCGCCGGAGCCTGACGTCCGGCTCGATCGGCTCTGTTTTCACCAGAGTTGCAGCCCTCACACATAGGATAGATACGCGCGGGCCCGCCTGGAGATGCCAGGTTTTTTGCACGAACTGTTTTTCCGACCTGCTAGACTACTCCTTAAGTGGCCGTAGTCTCCCGACATGAGATCAGTGAGGCGGTTTCGCGTGTAGGCGCGAACCCCATCCTGGCGCTCGGCATAATCATTGCGCTGCTCTACTGGGCGCGCGTCTTCTTCATCACCTTCGCCTCGGCGGTTGCCATCGCTTTCATCCTCGAGCCTTTCGTCGGACTCCTTTTGCGAATCCGTTTCCCACGCCCGCTCGCCAGTTTCTTCGTCTGCAGCCTGGCCCTGCTCGCCGTATACCTGATTGGTCTCGGCGCCTATTCGCAAGTTGCGGGCCTGGTGTCGGACTTCGAGCAGGATTATAGCCCGCGCGCCGCCGAAGCGGTCAACAGTGTGCGGGACCGGATCGAGGGGATGGAGCGAAGAATCTACCAGCTCGTCGTCCCGGCCCGCCAGCAACAAATGCAGCAGCAGGCGGACGCATCGCGCAAAAAAAAGAAAAAAGCCGATTCGCAGACCACCGCGCCCCCGGCTCCACCGGCGCCGCCGGCAATACCGGAGGTCAGAATTTATTCCGACCGTGCGCCGATCACCGAATACTTTTACAGCCGGCTCGGATCGGTGTATCAGTTCCTTTTGATGTCGTCCTTCGTTCCGTTCCTGGTCTACTTCATGCTGAGCTGGCGCGATCACATCTACCGAAGCTTCCTGCAATTCTTCGAAGGCGAAGACCGCTCCGTCGCCGCCAAGAGCTTGGAAGGAATCGGCGCTATGGTTCGCGCCTTCGTGGTGGGTAATTTCGGACTTGGAATTATTCTCACGATGGCGAGCTCGCTGGTGTTCTGGAAATTGGGGCTGCCATATCCCTTGTTGGTGGGTCCACTCAGTGGCTTTCTGAGCCTGGTTCCTTACATCGGCCTCCCACTTGCCCTGATTCCACCCTTGCTGGTGACGGTCACTACGGCTCACGCCCTTTCGTTCTATCTGGTGATCGCTGCCGTTGTCACCCTGTTCCATGTGGTTGCCTTGAACCTTCTCTACCCGAAGCTGGTCGGGTCGCGAGTCCATCTGAATCCCCTGGTGGTCACGGTGGCGATGATGTTCTGGGGCTTCTTATGGGACGCGGCAGGCCTGGTCCTTGCCATACCCCTCACGGCAGGGATTAAGGCGGTGTGCGACAACGTCAAGAGTCTACAGGCCTATGGCAATTTTCTCGGAGACTGACGGCTTCCCTTACGTCTCTTCAACGTTAAGCGTTTAAAATCAATTAGTTATGAGGTGTCTCGAGCTGGACGCACTTGCCGCTCTACACTTCCGGCATACGGCAAATCGAGGAGCTAGTCTTGACGGCGGGCCAAACCTGGTACTTGATCTGCTGGCTCTCTATTGACTCTGTTTCTCAAAACCTCTAGTCTACAAAGTGTCGTGATCGAGCAGAGAAGAACAAAGCGGTTTGACCTGCATCTCCCAGTGGAAATTGTCCGTGCGGGAGCCGAGCGCATCTCCCGGTTCGGCCGGACGCGCAATATCAGTTCCGGGGGCGTCCTGTTTACGGCATCGTCGCGCATGGAGATCGGCTCGGCCGTCGAATACATTGTCACCCTGGCCGGCGGCGGCACTACCACCTCGGCGGTGAGCCTGCGTTGCATGGGCAAGGTGCTTCGTCTCGAACCGCTGCCGGCCGACAACGTGGATAACAGCTTCACGGTGGCTGTGTCTCTGGAACGGTACGAATTTCTCCGGTCTAACGGCCAACACGCGTAGAGCTTTCCCGAACTTATACTGGAGTTGAGTGGTCGCCTGGAAGCGCTGTCTCCTCCTGCTGCGCCGAACGTTCCTGGCGGCGTTCGGACACAGGTGCTTCGGTATCGCGAAGGCTGCGGCGTACTCGGCGCTGCTGTCTTTCTTCCCGGTTCTTGCTTCCGCCGCTGCCATCCTGGTTGAAGTCAAAGCCGACTTTGTCGCCCGCTACGTCGCCCGATTCCTGTTCGATGTCGTGCCGCCGGGCACCGAAGAGCTCGTCCGAATCCAGTTCACCGCGAAAGGCGAACGGCCCGCCGGACTACTCATCGCCGCGGTTCTTCTTTCGATCTGGGCGGCGTCCGGCGTGATCGGCAGCCTCATTGACGGCTTCGAGGCGGCCTATGGAATCACGCAGCGCCGTCGTTTTCCGCGCAACATGATGGTCTCGATGACCCTCGTGCTGCTTTCCGCCGTGCCTCTGCTCGCCGCTTCTTTGCTGATTGTCTTCGGAGGCTTCATCGATCGCTTCATTATGCGCTGGCTCGCGGGCGATTCGATTCTGACTCCTCTGGCCGGCTGGTGGCAGACCGCATCCAGCATCGCTCGATTTCTGACTGCCTTCTGCACACTCGCCTGGGTGAACGCGACGATCTATTACTACGGACCGAATCGCCGGCAGCAGTGGGGTCTGGTGTGGCCCGGAGCGGTGGTGGCGACCGCCGCAGGCTTGCTCGCTACCGTCGCCTTCGGCTGGTACGTGCGAAACATCGCCGACTACAACGTGGCTTACGGCAGCATGGGCGCGGGCATCGCGCTGCTCGTCTGGATGTACCTGCTGGCGTTGATTACGCTGCTCGGATGTGAGTTCAACGCTCAGTACGAGCGGCCGCGGGAGTGAGAATGTCCCGCAGCGCGTCACTCAGCCGCTCGAAGCGAAACTGGTAGCCGGCGCGCCGTGCCGCTTCCGGCTGCACTTTCTGGCTGTCGAGAACGACTTCCGACATCTCGCCCAGGAGGATCTTGAGTCCGAAGCCGGGCACGGGGAACAGCGTCGGACGGCCGAGGACCGAGCCGAGCGTTTTCGTGAACTCGGAGTTCGTCACCGGGCTCGGCGAGGCGCCATTCACAGGCCCGCTCAACGGCTGATCGATGGCGAGCCGGATCAGCCCGACCAGGTCGTCGATGTGAATCCACGACATCCACTGGCGGCCGG
>JBOGMR010000739.1:0-7279 GCA_050746825.1 Bryobacteraceae bacterium
AGTACACCCAACAACAGGCGCGTCATGGACGGCGCGGCTTTTTCGATTTCGTCAAACAGCACCACCGAGAGGCCGCACTTCTCGCTGGCCACCGAGTTGAGCTTCTGCTGCGACAGCATCGGCTGCGTCTCGCGATGCCCCAGGTAACCCGGAGGCGCCCCGATCAGTTTCGCGACTTCGTGCTCCATCTGAAACTCGCCGCAGTCGATCTTCAGCACGTTCTTCTCACTTCCGTGCAGTACCTCCGCCAGCGCTTCCACCGTTTTGGTTTTGCCCGTCCCCGTGGGCCCGAGCAACAAGAACACGCCTACCGGCCGGCCCTCCGGAGCCAGACCGGATTGAAACATCTGAACATATGGAATAATTGCTTTCGTCGCCGCCGGCTGGCCGACCACTCTGCGCGACAACATCGTGGCCAAATCCTCCGCAGGTTCGACAACCTGCTTTTTCGCGCGGCCCGCGGTCTGAGTGTTCTTCATCGGCTCACTTCCCTCTGACCTGATTATAAAACCCTTCCCCGACCAAACCGTTCACAACAAGTACTGCTCCAGTACCTAAGTGGATGGCCCCAAACCCACTTATAAATTTTACTCTTTCCGTCACCGGCCCGTTGCCGCCGAACCAAATCCGGCGGCGCCCCAAATCCATTGGACGCCGCGCCACTGTTGCCGTTTCTTTACGGCCGCCTCGACGGCCGCTCGCGCGCCAAGCGGTTGCCGAATGCGAATCTCATCCCGCCCTGCACTCCATACCATAATAGAGTGATGACCCGGCGCCTCTTCCTCTCCGTTACCGCTTCCGCCGCCGCATTCGGCGCCGAGAAGCTCCCGATCAAAAAGGCCGTGCTCTTCAGCATGCTGCCGCGCTCCCTGTCTGTCGCCGACCGTTTCAAGCTGGCGATCGATGTAGGCTTCGTCGAGGTCGAGTGTCCGCCCACCGACGATCCCGCCGCCGCCGAAGAAATCAAGAAAGCCGCCGACGCCACCGGTCTCCGTGTCCACTCCGTCATGAACGGCGTCCATTGGAAGTACCCACTGTCTTCCGGCGATCCCGAGGTGGCCGCGCAGAGTGTCCGCGGCCTCGAAACCAGCCTCCGCAACGCGCATCTGTGGGGCGCCGACACTGTCCTGCTCGTTCCCGCCGTGGTCGATGCCAAGACCTCGTACCGCGACGCCTGGACCCGCTCGCAGGAACGGATTCGCAAGATCATTCCGCTGGCCGCCAAGCTCAAGGTCGTCATTGCCATCGAGGAGGTGTGGAACAAGTTTCTCCTGAGTCCCATCGAATTTGCTTCGTACGTCGATTCGTTCAAGAGCCCGTGGGTGCGCGCCTACTTCGACGTCGGCAATGTCGTGATCAACGGATATCCGCAGGATTGGATTCGCATTCTCGGTAAGCGAATCGTCAAGGTCCATATCAAGGATTTCAAATTCGCCAATCGCGACGCGCGTTTCGTCGCGCTCCGCGAGGGCGAAGTCGACTGGATCGAGGTCTACAATGCCCTCAAGGAGATCGGCTACTCCGGCTCCGCGACGGTGGAATTGCCGGGCGGCGACGCTGAGTACCTGCGCGAAGTCAGCCGCCGCTTCGATCTGATTCTGACCGGCGCCGCCGCCCAGGCGCCTTCTGCGCACGCCTTCCCGCGCGCCTCAAGGAGCGTTTCCACATGACCAAGTTCCTCGTCGGACTCTTGACGGGCGTTCTCCTCACTGTCCTGACGGCCGCGATCGCGATCTTCTCACTGGCCCGTTTCGGCGGAGAGAAGAGGCCGCCTTCGGTGGCCTCCAACTCAGTCCTCATGCTGCAACTGGAGGGCGAAATCCCCGAGCGCGCGCCCGTCGAATTCCCTCTGCCCATCTTCGAGCAGCAGGCCTCCAGCACCGTCCATGACATTTGGGACATCCTTCGCAAGGCGGCCGCCGATTCGCGCATCAAGGCCGTGGTGATCCAGCCGCGCGACCTGGCCGTAGGGTGGGCCAAGCTCCAGGAAATCCGCGGCGAGCTCGAACAATTCCGTAAGTCCGGCAAGCCGCTCGTGGCTTATCTGAAGACTCCAGGCATGCGCGAGTATTATCTGGCGACCGCGGCCGATTCCATCTTTATCGGACCGGAAGAAATGCTGGACATGAAGGGCCTTCGCGCCGAGCTGATGTTCCTGCGCAAGACGCTCGACAAGATCGGCGTCCAGGTCGAGATCGAGCACGCCGGCAAGTACAAGGACTTCGGCGACACGTTCACGCGCGAAAGCATGAGTCCGGAAACACGCGAGGTGCTCAACAGCGTGCTCGACGACATCTACGGCCACGTGCTCGCCACCATCGGCGGCGCCCGCAGGAAGAGCGCCGAACAGGTGAGAGCCATCCTCGATCAGGGACCGTTCCTCGCCAAGCAGGCTAGGACGCATGGCCTGGTCGACCGTCTCATTTATGAAGACGAGATGCTGGCCGATCTGAAGAAGCGCCTCAATACGAATGACCTCCCCAAGATCTCGCATCGCGACTACGCCAGGATTCCCGCCGGCTCTCTCGACCTCGAGGGCAAGAGCCGCATCGCGATGGTGGTCGCCGAGGGCGCGATCACGCGCGGGTCCACCACCGGCGACGGCGAGGATGGCATCGAGGCCGAAAGCTTCAACAAGCTGCTCGACAAAGTCGCCAAGGACGATTCCATTAAAGCGGTGGTCGTGCGCATCGATTCACCGGGCGGCGAATCGTTCGCCTCCGACGAAATCTGGCGCCGGATGAATCTGCTGAGCAAGAAGAAGCCGACCGTGATCTCGATGTCGGACCTGGCCGCATCCGGCGGCTATTACATGGCGCTCACGGGCGACCCGATCCTGGCCTATCCGGCCACGTTCACCGGATCGATCGGCGTTGTCTTCGGCAAGGCTACCTTGCGCGGCCTCTACGAAAAGCTCGGCATCAGCAAAGACCTTCTGACGCGCGGCCGGTTCGCCGACATCGATTCCGATTACAAGCCGCTGACGCCGGAAGCGCGCGTGAAGCTTCGCGAAGGCATCGATTCCACGTACCAGTCGTTTGTTTCTCGCGTTGCCGAAGCGCGCAAACGCAAGTACGAGGAAGTGGAGCCGCTCGCCCAGGGCCGCGTTTGGCTCGGCTCGCAGGCCAAGCAGCGCGGCCTGGTTGACGAACTCGGCGGCCTCGACCGCGCCATCGAGCTGGTGAAGGAAAAAGCCAAGATCCCCAAGGACGATAAAGGCGTCATCGTGATGTATCCGCCCAAGCGCAGCGTCTTCGACCTGCTGTTCAGCCGTTCGCCGGAAGCCACTCTCGAATCCCGCCTGGGTAGCATCGTCAATCTGAAGGCGTCGATCATCCGCCTGTGGACCACCGGCGGCCTCATGCGGATCATGCCCTATCAAGTCGACGTGCGCTGATTGTTGCGGCGACACCTCCGACAGTTCTCAACGGCGATCCCCGCCCGTCACGGGAAGGATGCCTCTACCGGCTCTATAACGGGTTCATTCTACTGAGCCGCGCGCGTAAGCAAGCGGTCTTTCGGGATTGCTGCGCGAAGGCGCCTACTCCTTGCGGGTCGTCACGGTCCCTCGGGCAGTGCTGAGCGTGATGAGCGGGCCCTGCCCGACCTTGCCTCTGATCTTCGCCGAGCGGCCGAAAGTTTCGACGGCGAGGACGTCGCCGAACTCGTTGCGGATTTCACCGCGATCGGTGGATCCGGTGAGATCAAATTTGGCGGCGGCCGGCACTGTCAGGTCGATGTTGCCCGAATTCCGGATCTTGGCGTCGATACGCCCGAGCGGACCTTTCACGGGGCGAAGTTCGAGATCCCCGCGTTCCAGGTCGAGTTCCAGCGAGTCGGTGAATTCCTCGAACTTTACGTCCTTCGATTTACTCGTCATCCGGATCGGGCCCACCACGTTGAGCGCGCTGAAGCTGCCCAGGTCCATCGAAATGCGGCCGGGAACGCGCACGACCTTGAGGTCGGTGTTGCGCGACTCGAAGTGGAACGCTTTGGCGAAATTCTTAAACTCGAGGTTGCCCGAGTACGATCCGTTCACGTTGACGGCGCCGGTAATGTTCTCGAGCTCAATATTATTGCCGCGGCCCGTGAGCATCACTTCACCCTTGACGTCGACCGCGCGAATAATCCCGCTGCTCCTGGTATCGACACGAACGTTGCCGCCGATCTTGCTGAGCCGCACTTCGGATCTGTCGCTGGCAATCTCTACGCCGCCGTCGAGTTGGTCGATATCGTAGTCGCCGGATCGCGTGCGCGCGACCAGCGCGGCCGAACGGGGGACAGTGATCTCCAGCTCCGCCGAGATGCGGCGGCTCTCCGGAACACGTTCCTGGTTGGTTCGAATCACGACGTTGGCGCCTTCGACCGAAACCTCGATAGGACTCTGCTCATTGGTCTGATCGGCGTCGGTCTTGTTGTACGCTAGAACGGTCTTGCGGCCGGAGATCTTGATTTCCGGGAGGTCGCCGCCGGTGATGCGTACGTTGCCGCGTTGATTGTCGAGCGTGATGCGTGCATGGGCAGGCAGCGCCTTCTGCACCGAGATCGGGTAGTCGTAGCTTTCGCCGAAGATCTCCATACTCCGCGGTCCGAGGCGGACGCGAGGGAGCCATCGATCGAGCGAGTAGAGCGTCGAGCCGAACAGGCAGATCAAGATGATCAGGAAGATCTCGCCACCCGACAGGCCACGCGAGGGGAGCGGACGCCCCGAGACTGCCAGCACCAGCACCTCTACCAGCCGGAGCGCGCCCCAGGCGATCAGCAGAAACGGCCAGTAGCGGGCCATCTCCGAGAAGATTTTGAGATCGGGCTTCACGTTGTTGAGCAAAAACAACAGCCCCAGCACAATCAGGATGAAGGGTCCGACAACCGAACGGCGCGTCACGCCGGGCCTCCGGAATCGCGCGACCCGCTGCGCGGAACCATTCGCTCGGCGAGGCTAAGCAGGCCGATGACGATCAGAATCGCGGGCCACGTGCGGCCGAAGCCAAAGCTGGTGAAATGATCCAGCGCGAAAAGGCTGCCGATCGTGATCAGGATAATAGGACCGCGGATGGCCGCGATCAGGTTGGGCTTATTGCCGTTCATGGTGTGCTCCCAGGGAAGATTCCCGCGCCGGCGGCTCGCCCGGACCTGTGCCGGTACCCGAGATGCGGCTGTAGAGCATCTGCGCGCCCAGGGCGATGAGAAGCACCGGCCAGAAGCGGAGAATCTGGCGCATGCGCAGGACTTCGAGAGTATTGAGCAGGAAAATGATGCCGAGCACGATGAGGACGATGGCGCCGGTATTTCCCGACGAGGGCATCGAATTGAGGTTCACAATGCTGGACAGTTCGTCGACCGGCTCGCCCACGGTGCGGCGGCGCGCCGTGTGGTAAGCCTCGAAGGCCATGTAAAAAACGAAAACGGGAATCATGAATCCGAACAGAGGCTCGAGCCCCCCGGACACGTGATCGCTGTTGACCAGACTGATGAGCAGTCCGAAAATCAGAGCGTGGATGAGACCCTTGCCGTACTGGCCATTGTAGATGGCCCCAACCCCGGGGATGAGACCGAGGACGAACGCGAGACCGGGATTGGCGGCGCCGGGCTGCGCCTGCGTGGTGGTTGTCGAGGGCGGCGGAGGCGCGGCAGCGGCGCCCGCAGGCAGGTGGCCGTCGCAATAAACGACGCCTTGCCAAGCCCTCTTGCATTCCGTGCAGAGCGGGCGGCCGCAAGCGCGGCAGTAAGCAACGGCGGCGACGTCCGGATGTTGTACACAGTTCATGGCTGACCTTCTTTGTTCATTTGTTCCCGCCTTGAGGCGACGCCACCGGCTGAGACGCGGCGGGCGCTGCCGGCTGCGGGCCGGCCTGGGAGTTCGGAGCATTCGACGGCTGGCCGCCCTCCAGCCGCCGCTGATCTACCGGACGCTGCGCGGCCGCATTCCGGTCTTCCTCTTCCTGCTGGTCGGTCCACTCGCGGAGGCGCGCCTGAATCTCGTAAACGAAGCGGATGCTTTCGTAGAACTTGACGGTGCGCACCCAGGACCGGTGCACGCGGTTGTCCAGCGCGGCCCACACGCGAGCGGGTTCGAGGTCGGCCGCGCTCATCTGCCGCGGCGAAACTCCCGCGCACTTGGCCATCATCGAAAACGACAGAATCGTGAGCGCCATTCCCATCACCAGGCGCGGCTGCAGGATCGGGGCGGTCCATCGCCGAAGCCACTCCGGCATGCCTCCGCTTACGCCGAGCCGGCCGTGCTTGCCCGAGCGAGTCTCATCGAGAATGCGCGTGAGCAACGCGGGCGGTGGTTCGACTTCCGCCGCGCGCTCGATAACGCTGAGGGCGCCACGGGCATCGCGGGCCAGTTCCGCGCACACCGCACAGCCAGAGAGGTGCGCTTCGAGATCGGCGCGTTCGCTCTGAGCAAGCGCGCCGTCCACGTAATCGCACAACAGGATCTCTGCTTCAGCGCATGTCATGCCACTGCCCCGCTCTTCTTCAACACCCTGCCCAGTTCTGCCCTTCCCCGGTTGATTCGGGATTTGACCGTTCCCTCGGGAATTCCCAATACCCGCGCCATCTCACGATATTCCATTTCCTGCAGGTCGCGCAGGATCACTGCCTCGCGCAGCTCCGGCGAAAGTTTCAGCAGCCCCGACTGTACCAGTTCGCTCGCCTCCCGTCCCGCGACCAGGCCCTCGGGCCGCGCCGACGCGGATACGGTTTCTTCGATCACCGGAAGTTGCTCCTCGATCGAGTCAGTCACTCTCTCCTGACGCGTACGGCGATAGTGGTCGATGAGGAGGTTACGCGTGAGCCGGGACAGCCACGTGACGAACGCGCCTTCGTCGGACCGGTAGCTCTTCAGGCTTCGGAAAATGCGCAAAAAAACTTCCTGCGTGAGATCCTGAGCCTCGGAATCCTTGCCCGTGAACCGGTAACAGAGAGCATAGACGCGGCGCGTGTGGCCGTGTACGAGGTCTTCCCACGCGGTGTCATCACCTGCCAGGCAGCGTTTGACCAGACTCAGGTCGGGATCCAACGGGCTCCTTACCACCACATGCAGCCGCGCTCGAAGGCCCGTCCAGGTGGCCCCTGCGCCGATTTGCTGTGCGACAATTGCTCCGGCTGCCATGTTCTACCTCGGCGAGACCTACCTCGGAGAGACCTACCTCGGAGAGATCTACCTCGGAGAGATCTACCTCGGAGAGATCTACCTCGGAGAGATCTACCTCGGAGAGATCTACCTCGGAGAGATCTACCTCGGAGAGATCTACCTCGGAGAGATCTACCT
>JBOGMR010000740.1:0-8115 GCA_050746825.1 Bryobacteraceae bacterium
CGGATCGATGGCGGTGCTCTTGATCACCGAGCCTTCCGGAGCGAGGTTCCCCTTGGGAAACGTGACGGTCGACGTGAGTCCGCCGGCGCGCGCGGAATTCGGATCCATGATCACGCGGCCGGGATCGATGCCGTCGCGTTCGCGCAGCACGCGCCGCAGTCGCTCGCGCCGCTCGGACTTCTCCCACCAGTCGAGCATGCTGCCGAGCGTTTCGCCGCTTGCCGTGAGCGCCTCGGTCTCGAGAAGTCCGGCGCGGCGGAGATGCAGCATCACCTCGGGCACGCCGCCTGCGAGAAAAACCTGCACCGTCGGATGTCCCTTCGGGCCATTGGGCAAAGCGTCGACTAAGCGCGGCACTTTGCGGTTGATTGACGTCCAGTCGTCCACCGAGGGCCGCTTCACTCCTGCGGCGTAGGCGACCGCGGGCAGGTGCAGGATGAGGTTGGTCGAGCCGCCGAACGCTGCGTGCGCGATCATCGCGTTCCGCACGGATGCCTCGGTGAGGATGTGCTTCATCGTGATCCCGCGCGATTCGAGCGAGAGCACAGCGCGCGCCGACCGCTTCGCCATGTCAAGCCAGATCGGATGCCCCGACGGGGCCAGTGCCGCATGAGGCAGAGTCATTCCCAGAGCTTCAGCGACGGCCTGTGACGTGGCCGCGGTGCCGAGGAACTGGCATCCGCCTCCTGGCGATGCGCAGGCGCGACACAGATTCTCCGCAGCCTGTTCGAGAGTAATCTGCGCGTGCGCGAACCGGGCTCCCGCCGACTGCACGCGGCCGGCGTCTTCACCTTCTTCCGCGAGCAGTGTCACGCCGCCCGGGACGAGCACGCAGGCCAGGTCGTGCATTGACGCGAGCGCGAGCATCATCGCCGGCAGGCCTTTGTCGCAAGTGGCGACGCCGATTACGCCGCGACGCGTCGGAAGCGACCGAATCAGGCGGCGGAAAATCGTGGCCGCATCGTTGCGGTAGGGCAGGCTGTCGAACATCCCGGTCGTGCCCTGCGTGCGGCCGTCGCACGGGTCCGTGCAGTAAGCTCCAAAAGGCACCGCGCCGAGCGCACTCAACTCGCACGCCGCCTCCTGCATCAGCAGGCCGACTTCCCAGTGCCCCGTGTGAAGCCCAAGCGCGATCGGTGCGCCGTCGGGAGCGCGGATTCCGCCGTGCGTGCTCAGGATCAAAACCTCGGGCCCACCCAGCTTGCGCGGATCCCAACCCATCCCCGCGTTCTGGCTCCACCCGAACAGATCGCCCGAAGGCCGATTCAGCAGCATCTCTTCTGTAATGGGCAGCGCGCCCTGCGGACCGGCGGTTTTGCTTCGCACGTCGTAGAGCGACAGATCGTGTGAATCAAGAATTGTTTCAAGAGCCAGGGGCATTGCCCTCCAATGATACAATCCCGTCATGCCCGCCAACCGCCGCGCTTTTTTGATTTCGCTCGGCGCTGCCGCCTACAATCGCGTCCGTGGCGCCAACGATCGCATTCAAGTAGGGTTCATCGGCTACGGACTCATCGGCAGCCAGCACGTCTACGACTTCAAAAATCAAAAGGACGTCGATATGGCCGCGATGTGCGACGTCTATCAGCCGCGTCTCGAGCAGGGCGTCGCTGCGTGCGGCCAGACCGCCAAGCCGTACAGCGACTTCCGAAAGATGCTCGAGAACAAAGATCTGCAGGCCGTGGTGGTATCGACGCCCGACCACTGGCACGCGCTGATGACGATCATGGCGTGCGGCGCGGGCAAAGACGTCTACGTCGAAAAGCCGCTGCACCTGTTCGTCAAGGAAGGCCAGTGGATGGTGCAGGCCGCGCGGCGCTACAACCGCGTGGTACAAGTTGGCACGCAGCAGCGCTCCGGCAGACACTATCAGAAGGCGCTCGAGATGATGCGCGGCGGTTACATCGGCAAGATCCATTCGGTGCGCATGGCGTCGTTCCGGAACGTGATGCCGGGTTTCGGCGCGCCGCCGGATTCGGAAAAACCGAGGGATCTGAACTACGACCTGTGGCTCGGGCCCGCGCCCTTGCGGCCTCACAACAAAATGCGGTCGCTATACCATTTCCGCTGGTTCTGGGATTATTCGGGCGGGCAGATGACGAACCTCGGCGCACACCACATCGATATCGCGCAGTGGGTGATGAAGGTGAAAGGGCCGGCGTCAGTTTCATCGAGCGGCGGACGCTTCGGATTCGAGGACATTGGCGAGACGCCTGACACGCAGGATGCGCTGTTCGAGTATCCCGGCTTCACGACGGTTTATTCGTGCCGGGAGGCCAGTACGGGGCGGCGCGGCACGCCGGGTCTCGAGTTCTTCGGCACAAAAGGGAGCCTGGTGATCGACCGCAGCGGCTTCGAAGTGCACGCCGACATGAAGATTGACCCGGCCAGTGCGATACCTTCGTTCCAGGGCCATCCCGCGGGCGGGCCGCAGCGCTCCGGCGCGAAGCCCGAGCCGTGGATCGAAGCGACGAAGATGCCGGGATCGTCGAGCGAGCAGTTCGACTCGCACGTGCGGAATTTTCTCGATTGCATCAAGTCGCGGCAGAGGCCGATTGCGGATGTGGAAGAGGGGCATCAAGTGACCACGGCGTGCCACCTCGCCAACATCTCTTTGCGCACGGGACGCAAGATTCGCTGGGACGCGGAGAAAGAAGTCATCCTGGGCGATGTTGACGCGTCGAAGTATCTGGTGCGGCCCTATCGCAAGCCTTGGGACCAGGCGCTCAGTAGCCTGGTAAAGGTGTGAACCATGCCGGCGCCTCGCACCACGATGGGCATTGCCACAACTTCGTATTTGACTGCGAGGCGGCCGCGCGATACCTACGAATTCCTGGAGTACTGCATTTCGCTGGGCTCGGGTGGCATTCAGGCAAGCCTCAGCTCGACTGACACCGCCTACATCCGGAAGCTCCGCGAGCGCGCGGAGCAGGCGGGGATGTACATCGAGGTAATGGCCGGGTTGCCGCGCGCAGACTCGGCGGCGTTCGAGACTATGGTGCGCGCCGCGAAGGACGTTGGCGCGCTGTGCATGCGAACCGCGTGCCTCAGCGGCCGTCGCTACGAGACATTCGCCACTCTGGTCGATTGGCAGAAGTTCGTGAGCGACTCGCTCGCTGCGATCGGCCGCGCGCTGCCCATTCTCGAGAAACATCGCATGCCGATGGCGGTCGAAAACCACAAAGACTGGACCGTCGAAGAGCAGGTTTCGTTGATCAAGGACAGGAGCAGCGAGTATTTCGGCGCGTGTCTCGACACCGGCAACAATATTGCGCTGGTTGACGATCCGATGGAAGTGGTAGAGCGCCTTGCGCCGTATGCTTTCTCCACGCACATCAAAGACATGGGCGTCGAACCTTATCCGGATGGATTTCTGCTTTCGGAGGCGCCGCTGGGAGAAGGGTTTCTCGACCTCAAGCGCATCGTGAAGACGATCCTGGCTGCACGGCCCAAGGTGAAGATGACACTTGAGATGATTACGCGAGATCCGCTGCCGATCCCTTGCGTGACTGAGAAATATTGGGAGACGTTCCCCGATCGCGGCGGGCGGTATCTTGCGCGAGCGCTCATGATGGTCAACGCAAAGAAGCGCAAGCAGCCGCTGCCGAGGATCGCGGGCCTCGACCAGGCGGCGCAATTGCGCCTGGAAGACGACAACGTGAAGCAGTGCCTGCATTACGCGCGAGAGCAGCTGGGGTTGGCCTAACCCTTTCCCAGATAGAAGAAGCGCAGCAGAAACAGCGCCGTCAACAGGTAGACCAGCGGATTCACTCCGCGGAACTCGCCGCGCACGATCTTCAGTAGCGTGAACGCAATGAAGCCGAACGCGAGGCCATTGGCGATGCTGAAAGTGAGGGGAATGCCCAGCATCGTGAGGAACGCGGGAATAGCGATTGCCGGGTCTTGCCAGTCGAATTCCGCGGCTGTGGCCATCATGAGGCTGCCGACGATGATCAGAGCGGGCGCGGTGGCCGCGGCGGGAATCACGCCGAACAGAGGCGCGACGAAAAGTGCGGCGACGAAAAGCATTCCGGTGACGATCGCCGCGACGCCCGTCCGCCCGCCCACCGCAACACCGGCGGCGCTCTCGATCGATCCGGCGATCGTGGCCGAAGCGTCCGCCAGCAGGATGCGCTGTATCCTCGGAATCCGGTTGTCGCGGTCGAACAGGCGGGCCTTCTTGCCAACAGCGACCAGCGTGCCGATGTTGTCGAACATGTCGACGAAGAGGAATACGAAGACGATCTCGAGCAGGCCCAGGTTGAGTGTCGAGCCGACGTCGAGTTGGAATGCGGTGGCGGAGATACCGGCCAGCGAGTAGCCGAGCGGCTGCCAGCGCACCAGCCCGGCAATCATGCCGGCCGCCGTGGTGAGCAGGATGCCGAGAAGCATCGCCGCCTTCACTCCCCACGCCAGAAGCCCGGCCACAACCAGGAGCCCGAACAGCGCCAGCGCCGTGTTACCGTCGCGGAGATTGCCGAGTCGCACAGTGGTGGCCGGATCCGGAACGATGATGCCGGAGTTGCGGAATCCGATGAACGCGATGAACAGGCCGACGCCGGCCGCGACGGCGGCGTAGAGCTCGTGCGGAATCGCGGAGACAATCAACTGGCGCACGCCGGCCAGGGTAAGAATAAGGAAGACGACGCCCGAAAGAAACACTGCACCGAGCGCCGTCTGCCACGCGACGCCCATTCCCTTGACAACGGTGTAGGTGAAGTAGGCGTTGAGGCCCATGCCGGGCGCCAGCGCGATCGGGTAGCGGGCCCAGAATCCCATCAGCAGGCTGCCGATGGCGGCGGAAAGGCAGGTGGCTGCGGTGACCGCCGCCAGCGGCATGCCGGCTTCGTGCAGGATGGCGGGGTTGACGAAGATGATGTACGCCATCGTGATGAAGGTGGTCGCTCCCGCGAGGATCTCGGTTCTCCAGTTGGCGCCCAATGCCTGGAACTCGAAGTAGCGCTCGGTGCGGCCGCGGAGCGTGGACATGGATCACCAGTGTAACGGATGGCCGGTTTGACGCGGGTGCAGCACGCGGCGTAGAATATATACATCGATATCGATGCCTTGCTGTCGAGGCCTTGCTGTCGAGGCCTTGCTGTCGAGGCCTTGACAGCTTTTCAAAAGGAGGCTTCTGTGGGACGCGGTGCAAAGGATCAGCTACTCGGTTCCATCGATCTATTAATCCTGAAGGCTCTTGCGGCCGGTCCTCTGCACGGCTATGGCATCGCCTCCAGAATCCGCAGGCTGTCGAATGAGGCGCTGCGGGTCGGCGAGGGCTCGATGTATCCGGCGCTTCATCGGCTTGCGCAGAGCGGCTTCGTCCGCGCCGAGTGGCGCACCTCGGAAACGAATCGGCGCGCTCGCGTTTATTCTTTGACCCCAAAGGGCCGCAAGCAGGTCTCCATCGAACAGGATCACTGGGCGCGCGTGACGGCGGCAGTTGGCCGGTTTTTGAAATTCGCCTGAGGAGATTGCCATGAGCTTTCTGAATCGTCTGGCCGGTTCGCTCCGCCCGAATTCGCTCGACCGGGATCTCACCGAGGAACAGGAGCATCACATCGAGCTTGCCGCCCGCGAGCTCGAGGCACAAGGAATGGCCCCCGGCGAGGCGCGCCGGCAGGCGCAGTTGACGTTTGGAAATCGCGCGCTGGCGCGGGAAGAGACGCATCGCCAGGATTCCCTCTCCCGCCTGGACGATTTCGCGCGCGATCTGCGGATTGCGTGGCGCGGTCTACGGCGCTCCCCCTCCTATTCGCTGGTTGTGCTCATCGCGTTCGCGCTCGGCATCGGCGCAAACACAGCCATCTTCAGCCTGGTGCAGGCTGTCCTGCTCCGTCCGTTCCCGTATCCGGATTCCGGCCGGCTGACATTCATCTACACCCGATTAGCGAACGGCCGCCGGGGATTGGTCAACTATGAAGACTTCCGGGATTTGCGCCGCGATTCGAAAGCGTTCAGCGACATCGCCGGAATGGTTAGCCAGACGGTGAATCTGACCGGATCCGGTGAACCGGACCGCTTGCGCGGCGGCTTCGCGTCTCACAACTTCTTCTCAATGCTCGGCGGGCGCGTTGCCGGACGGACTTTCCTCGCGGCCGAGGAAATCCCGAATGGTCCGCGCGTCGCCATCGCCAGTTGGGGCTTGTGGCAAACGAAGTTCGGGGGCAAGGACAACTTCCTGAACAGCACGATTCTGCTGAATGGCGAGCCGCACACGATCATCGGCATTCTGCCCAGGAATTTCGATTTGCCGTTCGATCAGATCGACGTATGGATGCCCTACCCGCTTTGGCCGCCATTCCAGCCGGGGCGTGCAGGAAGCATCATTGTGGGACTGGGCCGAGTCCGCCCCGGTGTGACGCTCGCAGCCGCCGAGGAGGAACTCACCGTCCGCGCGCGAGCGGCGGCGGCGGAATTTCCTGGCACCAACCGCGACCGGATCGGCGCACAGGTAGTCAGCATGCGCGCTTCACTCACCGAGAACCTTCGCCCGCAACTGGTGGCTCTCGGTGGCGCGGTGCTCCTGGCGCTGCTGGTCGCTTGTGCCAACATCGCGACGCTCACCGTTTCGCGCGTGCTCTCTCGCAGCCGCGAGCTCGGCATTCGCGCGGCTCTCGGCGCCGGTCGGGCGCGGCTGATGGGTCACCTCTGCTCCGAGCAGCCACTGCTCGCCTTCAGTGGCGCGGCCCTCGGTTTGCTGGTTGCGTTATGGTTTACCCGCCTCGCGATACTTTCCGATCAGCTCCCCCCGATGCTGTTGCCGCGCGTCGATTGGCGCGTCGCTCTCGCGAGCCTTGTACTGGCCATGCTGGCGGCGCTCCTGACCGGACCGCTGCCGGCATTCTCTCTGCTGCGCGGCAAGATGCTCGATGTTTCGAGCGGTGGTCGATCCTCCAGTGACACGCGTGCCGCAAGCCGCACTCGCCAGATTTTGGTCACGCTCAGCATGGCCGTTTCGGTGATACTCCTCGCCGGCGCGGGTCTGATGGTGCGCAGCTTTAATAAGCTCAGCAACATCGATCCCGGATTCCGTCCCGAAAATCTGATCACGCTGGAATACCGGATGCCGCAAAGCAGGTACACCAAACCGGAGCAGCAGGTCGAGTTTCACCGGCGCGTGGCCGAGCAGGCCTCGACCGTGCCTGGCGTTCGCTCCGCTACGGTGATGATGGCGCTTCCGTTCAGCGGCAACGGGCATTTCGGACCGTACGAGATCGTGGGACTGCCGCCTGCCGCGAGGGGCTCCGAACCGCGCGCCCAGCTCAATCGCGTCGATGCACGATACTTCGAGACGATGGGGATTTCACGATTGCGCGGGCGACTGTTTGAAGGCACGGATCGACTCGGCACCCCACGAGTCGCCGTTGTCAGCAAGTCCATGGCGGAGCGATGCTGGCCCGGCGAGGATCCGCTGGGCCGTCAACTCATGCTCGTTCGTGATAGCGGAGGGCCGTTCACTGTCGTTGGCGTGGTCGGCGATTCCAAGCACAATAGCCTCGAAGAGGAATCGCGCGACAAGGCTTACGTTCCGTTCGCGCAGTATCCGCACATTTTCGGAACGCTTGCCGCGCGGACTACGGGAGATCCGACGACCTACGCGAGCCTGGTCCGCCAAGCCGTCTGGAACGTCGACAAAGATCAACCTGTGTGGAAAGTGCGCAGCATGGATTCTCTGATCGACGGCAGCGTATCCAACCGGCGCGCGCTTGCGAGCCTGATGGGCGCGTTCTCGGGATTCGCGCTGCTCCTCGCGACCATCGGGCTTTACGGCGTCGTTTCGTACACGATGACCCGGCGGAGGAAAGAGCTCGGCATCCGCGCTGCGATGGGCGCCACGCGAAATGTACTGGTGAAGATGGTTGTCGGTCAGGGCATGCGAAACATCGGGATCGGTCTGGTGATCGGCCTCGCCTGCGCGATCCCCGCGTCCCGTCTGCTGACGACGCGGCTGTTGTTCCAGACGCAAGTGACCGACCCCGAGCCTTATCTCGTCGCCGTCCTCGCGCTCGCAGGCGCAGCGCTATTGGCCACTCTTATACCCGCGCGGCGCGTGGCGACAATCAGTCCTTCGGACGTGTTGCGGCAGGATTGAAGGGGTCCTCAGGCCACGCA
>JBOGMR010000741.1:0-3344 GCA_050746825.1 Bryobacteraceae bacterium
GCGCGCGGATGTCGATCTTGCGGAATTCGCCAATCTTCTCCGAATGCACCGGCGCGTAGCCGATGGCGTACTGGGTGCGCATCTCCTGCTGGATTTCGTCGAAAATGTTCTGCAGAGTGTGCTTGCGGTCGACGCGGAACAGGCGGCCGCCGGTCTCCTCCGACATGCGCCGCAGCGCCGAGTCGCTCATGCCAAGACCGAATCCGCCGCGATAGTAGGCGCCCGAATCGTAATAGTAGATGCTGTAGATGATCGCGTCGGCTTTTTGCGCCGCTTCGATCGCTTGCTCGAGCCGAAGCCGGCTGCCCACATCGACGCCATCGGTGATCAGCACGATCGCCTTGCGTCCGACTTCTTTCTGCAGCCGCTCGCTCGCCGCCAGGTACACGGCGTCGTGCATCACTGTCCCGCGTTGCGTGCTGGCGGTTGGCACCGGACCGGGATGCAGCCCGCCGACCGCCGCATTCGGCTTAAGCCGGCCGAGGCCTTCCTGCAGGAGCCGCGCGGAGCCGGTCAGGTCTTGCAGTAATTCCGCCTCAGATCCGAAGCTGATCAGGAACGCCACATCTTTCTTCCGGAGCACGCTGTGAAAGAACTGACTCGCGGCGTGCCGCTCCTGCTCGATCAGATTCACCTGGCTGCCGCTCACATCGACGAGCAGCCCGATCGTCAACGGCAGGTCCGTCTCTCTGGAGAAAAACTTGATGGTTTGTGTCTTGCCGTCCTCGAAGACGGTGAAGTCGTCTTTGGTCAGGTTCCCGATGAGTGCGCCCTTTTTATCGCGCACGGAGCAGAACAGGTTAACCAGCGAGACATCGACTTTGATCGTCGCGAGTTCCTCGTTGGGCGGCGGCTGCGTTTGCTGCGCCAGCGCAAAACCGCCAAGCACGAGGCATACCAGAACCACTACACCGCTTGCAGACTGCCATCTCATATAATCGACACGATGAGGGACGCGCGCCGCCCCTCCTTTGTTTCATTATGCGCAAAGCGATTGTCCATTTGAAAGGCAGCGACCCCGCCCTCGGCTCCGTGATCGAGCGTGTCGGGCCATACCGGATCCAGTATCGGGAGCCCGTATTCGACACCCTGGTCCGCTCCATCGTCTACCAGCAGTTGAGCGGGAAGGCTGCGGCAACGATTTTCGGCCGGCTGGTGGCGGCCGCCACAACACCGTCCCTCACTCCCGAGAGTATCCTCGCCCTGCGAACGCAGCGCCTTCGCGCGCTGGGACTGTCGAAGCAGAAAACCGGGTACATCCGCGATCTGGCGCGCTCCACGCGAGACGGCGCGCTGATCTTCGACGATCTTCCCGGCCTCGACGACCAGGCCGTCATTGACCAGCTCACGCAGATCAAGGGCATTGGCGTGTGGACCGCGCAGATGTTTCTGATTTTCGCGTTGCGGCGTCCGGATGTGCTTCCCACTGGCGACCTCGGCGTCCGCACGGCGATGCGTAACGTGTACGGACTCGACGCTCTGCCGCCGGCGTCGAAGATGGAAGAACTCGCGCGTCCCTGGCGCCCGTGGTGTTCGGTGGCTTCCTGGTATCTCTGGCGTAGTCTGGACGGTCCGGCCGCGCTCTAAACCCTAGCTGGATGCGGCGCGCGTGAGAGCGCTGGTACGGCGGCGAGAACCAATGCGGCGCAATGCGGCTCTGCGAGCTTCGACGGCAGCCCGGGCGCTGGTATACGCGAGCAGATCTTCATTGGTGAGCGCATGGTCCCGCTCGCGGCGATCGTCCAGGTCGGCGCTCAGCTTTTTCGCGCAGAGGGTCGGACCCTCCTGAATCCCGATGTGATGAACCAGAAACAGCGCCATATCTGCCCTGACAATGTGCCGGATCGTCGGTTCACCTTTGCAGACCCGATCAAATCTGTACAAGCGGGTGTTGAGCTTTTGATCGAATCCCATGTACCGCAATTCCATTTCGGCCTCCCTTTGTGAAGCATCCGGCGCCTGCCGGCGATCTGCGGTGCACTCGACGGCTATTAAGAAGCCCGCGACGGTGCGGGCACGTCGAGCCCCGGCTCGGGGTCAATCTCCGGTTCCTTGGGGGCGAGCCCGCGCTTTCGAGGTACGGGAACGCGTCGCCACAGCAATCCTCCACAGGGTTGTGGCCGGCTTGCTGAGACCGGCCACGAATGCCCTTACCAGCGGGGCTCGCGCCTTTGCCTGGGCGGGCCGCCGCCCCGGCCGCCCGAAGGCCTGCCGCCGCCGCCGAATCCACGGTTACCGCCTTCCGGCTTCGGACGGGCTTCGTTGATGTTTAGAGCACGACCGTCAAGGTCGGTCCCGTTAAGCGCTGCGATCGCTTTGTCCGCTTCGGCCGAGTTCGTCATTTCAACGAACGCAAATCCCCGAGAGCGGCCAGTTTCACGGTCAGTAACCACGGTGACCCGTTCCACGGACCCGTAAGGTTCGAAGAGCGATTGAATGGAAGATTCAGTAGCGGCAAAATCGAGGTTGCCTACATAGATACGTTTCATATCGTTCGTTTGCGTGATTGTGGGGCTAGACGATAGTCAGTGGCGCGAGCCAAGTTTTTTACGGGACGACCAAACGCTAATCAACTCAATAATAGCAGCTTTCTAAGGGTGTGGTTGCGCGAGAACGAGGTTCTTGTGACCGCGTGGCGGGGTCCGCGTGCTGACGCGCGGCTCGGTAGCGGCCGCGAAGTTCGGTTAGGATAACCATTAGGATGCCGGCCCGCCTCACACTCGCGCTCGTGTTGGCCTTTGCTCCCGGGCTTTACGCGCAGACGTTCAGGGTCGTGTCGGCGGCCACCTTTGATGGCAGCGCGCTCGCGCCCGGGATGATCGTCACTGCCTTTGGTTCACAGATCAGCGGGACGGCGACCGCGGGCTACACAGTCACGGTACGAGACAGCGCCGGCGTTGAAGCTTCCGCTGTACTGTTCAGCGTCGCCGATGGGCAGATCAGTTTCCTCATTCCGCCCGCGGCGGTTCTGGGAAACGCCACCCTCACGCTGCGTCGCGAAGGGACGGTGTTGGGGAGTTCGGTCGCGCGGATAGCGGCGGTTGCGCCGGGAATCTTCACGGCGAACGCATCCGGAGCAGGAGCTCCCGCGGGACTGCTGCTCACCGTTGCCGCGGACGGCTCGCAAAGCACGATTGAGTTATTTCAGACGGCGGGCCGTGGCGAAGCCGCCTCGGGCAACAGATTTCTACCTCGCCCGTTCACCGTGATAGAAGGTCAGATGCACCTGGTGCTGTTCGGAACCGGTCTGAGCGGATGGCGCTCGGCGGTCACGGCCACGGTCGGCGGCAAGCCCGTGAACGTTGGCGCCGCCTTGGCGCTGAGCGCGTACCCTGGGCTCGACC
>JBOGMR010000742.1:0-4089 GCA_050746825.1 Bryobacteraceae bacterium
TCACACCGACGCCGGACATCTTCAACCTGATGCTGTTTGCGACGCCGATGTGTCTGTTGTTCTACGTGGGAATTTTCGCGAGCTATCTGCTGGTGCTGAGCCGCGAGAAGCAGAAGTTCCCGTGGGGGAAGGTGATGCTCTGGGTGGGCATGGTGGCGCTTGCAATCGCCGGAGTGATATACTTCGCGGTCACGAAGTATGGTTATCACTTTGAATTGCGCTGGCCTTTCCTGATTCGATGACGGATATTCATAAACTGATCAAAGAGCTGGTCGCGGAAAAGCGGAGGCTGGATCGCGCGATCGAAAATCTGGAGCGACGCCAACGGGGGCAGGCGGGTGGACGGGTGTGGAGCAGTGAAGCGCGGCAGGCCGCGGCCGACAGGATGAGGAAATACTGGGAAGCTCGCAGGAAATCAGGCAAGCCGTCTAAGAACGAGTCCTGAGGGCGCGGAGCGGGTTCCACAATTCGATGACACCAGGCGCCGGGACGAGTGGGCATGCGCCATGGCGCGCAACGGAGCATGAAACCGGAAGCGTGAAGGCGGTCGCGGCCCACGGGCCGCCCCACATTTTTGCGGCCACGGAATCTGGGCAGGCCGGAGACCCGCCCCACGCAGTTTGACGAAGCGCGGAGGACCGCCCGGCTGAAGCCGGCAATGTGCAGACGGAAGTCTGCCCCACCAAGCGCCGGGATGAGTCCCGGCGTGGCAGGCACGAGTGCCTGCGCCACGTCATTGGCGAGCTTCAGGCTTCTGGTTCATTCCATGCGCATCGGGATCACTTGCTATCCAACCTACGGAGGGAGCGGGATCGTCGCTACGGAGCTGGGACTGGAACTGGCGACCAGAGGGCACGAAGTGCATTTCATTACGTACGCGAATCCGATCCGGCTGGACGCGGGGCTGCCTCGAATTCACTACCACGAGGTGGAGGTGTCGACCTACCCGCTATTTCAGTACCCGCCCTACTGCCTGGCGCTGGCGTCGCGGATGGCGGAGGTAGCCGAGTCGTACACGCTGGATCTGCTGCATGTGCATTATGCGATTCCGCACTCGATTTCGGCGCTGCTGGCGCGGCAAATGACGGCGCCTGCGCGGCGGCTCCCTTTTATCACGACGCTGCACGGCACCGACATCACGCTGGTGGGCACGGACCGTTCGTATTATCCGATCACGCGGTTTTCGATCGAGCAATCCGATGGAATTACGTCGATCAGCGATCACCTGCGGCAGCAGACAGTGGAAGTGTTCGAAATACGGAATGAAATTCGCGTCATCAACAATTTCGTCAACACCGATCTGTACAAACCCGCGGAGGTGAAGGCGCGCGAGAAAACGCTGATTCACGTGTCGAATTTCCGGCCGGTGAAGAGAGTCCTCGACTGTGTGAGAATTCTCGCGGAAGCGCGCAAGCATGTGGACGGGAGGCTGCTGATGGTGGGGGACGGGCCGGAGCGTGGGCCCGCAGAGCACCTGGCGCGCGAGCTTCGAGTGGACGCATACACCAGGTTCCTCGGCAAGCAGGACCATGTCGAGAGACTTTTCCCGCAGGCGCACGTGCTGCTGATGCCGAGCGAGATGGAAAGTTTCGGACTGGCGGCGCTGGAAGGGATGGCGTGCGGACTACCGGCGGTGGCGACGCGCGTCGGCGGCGTACCGGAGCTGGTTACGCACGGCGTCGATGGGTTCCTGGAAGCGCCCGGCGACTTCGTGGCGCAGGCAGCGCGCGTGACGGAGCTGCTGAGCGACGACGCGATGTACGCGCGATTGTCGGCCGCGGCGCGAAGGACGGCGGTTGAGCGGTTCTGCACGTCGAAGATCATTCCGCAGTACGAGGCGTATTACGAGCAGGTGTGCGGGAGCTGACGGGGGCGAAAAAGCGTGAGCGGGTCACCGGCCGGCTTCGCCGAATCTTACCCTGATGAGCGCGGTGCAGTTCATCCGGCAGACTGAAAGTCTGCCGCACCAGGCGCCGAGACGAGTCTCGGCGCGGCAGGCACGAGTGCCTGCGCCACCAGAGCTTCCACGCATCATTCGTGGGGGTTCAAGGACAGAGCGCGCAGGGCGGGGTTTGAGATGTCGAGCGTGCGGACGGCGGGCTCGGGCTGTTCCTCGAAAGTCAGCGTGAATGTTTCGTCGTGCAGGCGGGTGCGGAACCACTCAATCACGCGAAGAGCGACGGCGGCGATGGCGAAGAACAACACCTGGCGTAACGGATTCTGCATGAGCCAGCGCTCAAGGCGCGCCATCACGAATGCGTACATCGCAAAAGCCGTCCAATAGAAAAACCAGGTGAGGGTGACGTTCGCTTTTCCAGGCAGGTACGAACAGGTGAACGGGATTTTGGGGAAGTAGAGAAGCAGAAGCTGCATCAGGACGACCGAAAGCGTGGCGCCGTAGAGCACGTGGAATAAAGCGGTCTGCCAGCCCCACAGGACTGCATAGAACGGGAGCAGCGCAAGAAACAGCGGAACGATGGCGAGCGAGGCCGTGGCTTTGCGTGCGCCTGCGAGGCAGCGCATGCGGCCGTCATTTTCGCTGATGCGAAACACCCAGTTGGCGGCGAGCTCGGCGGGCATCGTGTAGACGTATCGCAAGCCCGATAGCAGGAAGAAGGAGAGGATGAGCGGCAGCGACATCAGGGCGGAATCGGCGGCGGCGGATGCGCCGGGTCCGGCGAGCCGGCGCGACAGGATGCCGGAGAGGCCTTCAAACGCGACGGCCGCACCGACGCCGACATAAGCCGCGAGCAGCAGACGGTGCTTCTTGCTGCGGAGCGTTGTCTTGGTGACGAAGTAGAATGTCGCGCGCTCGAGCGGATCCCGGACAAGGTAGCGATCGGCGGCGCGCGACAGGACTCGCTCGGCGAACGACGGGCCGAGCGAGAGGTCTTCCTGCGCTTCGAGGATTTTGCGGACGTGGCGTCTGTAACTCAGCGCGTAGGCTGCGAGCGCGGCGACGAACACGATGCCGACCGACAGGCCGCCGGCGCGTGCAAGCGAGACGAACGTCGCCTCGCCGCGGCCCGCGATCGTTTCGTAGAGGCCGAGAAACCAAAAGGGCGGGAACCAGCCCAGCGAGTGATGGTTGCTCGCGATGACCGACGGCAGCACGGCAGAAATCCGGAAGTACAAGAGCAGAACGAGCAACATCACGAACACGGATCCCGACTGGATGAAAGGCGAGAGCTTGCGGAACCACCGGATGCTGAGAACATTGAGTAAGACGCCTTGGAGGGCGACGATCGACAGGAAGATGAACGCGCATCCGGCCATCACGGCGGTGGTATGCGCGACCGATGTCCGGAGCACGGAGAAAAGTGAAGTGTGCTTGTCGCCCGCGACGAGCGGGAACAGGATCGCCGATAAGGCGCCGAGGTCAATGGAAAATACGATCAGAAACACGGCCAGCGCCGCGGCCTTGGCGCGAAACAATTCGATCAGCGAGAGCGGCAGCGGGATGAGGATCGCATAGTCGCGGCTGTCGGGGAACAAGGCGTCCCATTCGAGCACCGTGACGAAACCCATCAGCACCATCGCGAAGGAGATGAAGAAGTATTCGTCGACCCACATTTGCTGCAGCCGGGTGACCGGGCCGGCGGCGGCGAGGTAGACGTACTTCGGCATCAGGAAAAACGGCCACATGATGCCGGGGACGGCGAGGAGAGCGAGGATGTGCACGATGGTGACGCGCATCTCGCCGTCGCGGGCGACCAGATCGTTGTCGAAGAAGCGCTGGAAAAAATGGCGGACGAGCTCGATGAAATGGCTGTCCTTGTAGCGCTCTGGGTTGAAAAGGCGCATCAGGCTTTCATGACGGTGACGATGCCGGCGGCGGTTTTTTCGGGGTCCTCCTGGAGGACCAGCTCGGAGAAAATGGCTTCGAGAGAGGGAAGCCGCATGAGGTTGCGGAGCCCGTCGACGGTGTCGTTCGCCACGACGTTGCCGCGCTGGAGGATGATCACGTGTGTGCACACTTTCTCGACCACTTCGAGAACGTGCGAACTGTACAGGATGATCTTGCCTTCGCGGGCGAGCGAGGCGACCAGGTTGCGGAAGACGAGCGCGGACGTGACGTCGAGTCCGGAT
>JBOGMR010000743.1:0-8355 GCA_050746825.1 Bryobacteraceae bacterium
GGCTATAGTTGCCGAGATTCATGCCGTCCACGACAGGCCAATTGCGGGCGCCGAATGGATTCGGCAGACCCAGTAAAGCGGCGTAGTTGGTCTGGTTGTCGCCGGCGCCGCGGTTGTGCCAGTCGCGCAGTCCGCTGACGAGCAGTTCGTTGGTTAGCGTCGGCGAGAAAATGTGAAGCCAGGTGGTGGATAGCGAATGATTGGGCCACCAGCGCGTGGTCTGCTCGATCACGCGCATGCCATCGATGGGTAGAAAAGGAGCATTGTTGCCGCCGAGCTGCTCCCAATGCTGGTTGTAGGAAAACCGCGCGAACACCTGGTCTTTCTCCGATATCCGGTGGTCGACACGGATGTTGCGCGTGTCCTGGTCGAGCGGGCGCCGCGACTGGCCGATCCAGTTGGAGTCGATCAGCGGATTGATTTGCGGGTGCGTGGGCAGCGCGGTGTGGTCGAACAGGAATTTGGCGGCGGGGCTGATACGCGCCGGGTCGATCGTGTTGGGCACACCGCGGAACGCGAGCGGCTGGCGGGCCCAGGTGGTGCGATCCGTGGTCATCGGATCGTACAAGGTGTAAGCCCTGCCCTGCTCATCCACCAGACCTCGAAAATCGCCGTTGCGCATTTCCACCGTCGGCACCGACATACGAGTCGTCGTGTTGGTCACGAAGCGCGTCTGCTCCCAGTTCCAGAAGAAGAACGTTCTGTTGCGGCCGTTGTACAACCTGGGGATGATGACCGGTCCGCCCAGCGACAGGCCGTACTCGTTGCGGTTCACAAACGGGGGCTTTACGTAATAATCTTCGCGCCGGCGCGCGACGCCGTAGCCGCTGTTGCGATTGGTGTAGAACATGGCCCCGTGCAGCTCGTTGGTTCCCGCGCGCGTGGACATGACTACCGAAGTCGGCCGCGAGAACTTCGCCGACGCGTTGTTCACTTCAATCCTCAGCTCGTCCAGCGCGTCGAGGCTGGGCTGGCGGGCAACGTCCCATCCTTCCCATACTTCGTTCTGCGGCGCTCCATCCACCAGCAGCACGTTGGTACCCGTCCTCAACCCGTTGCCTTGGATGCGGCCGCCAATGCCGTGGCCGTGTGATGACCATTGCACGCCGGGCACGGTAACCAGCAGGTTCTGGTACCCGCGTCCGTTCACCGGCAACTGCTCGATGCGCTGCCGCTCGAGTGACGATCCGAGTGAAGGCGAGTCTGTTCGCACCATGGGCGTCACGTCCACGACATTCACTGTGGTGGTGGCCGATGCAATCTGCATCGTCACGTCCACGGAGGCGTCCTGTTGGACCTGCACAGTGAGCGCGCCTTCGAAGGTTTGGAGTCCGGGGAACTCGACCTTGACCCGATAAGTTCCCGGCAACACGCTTGGAAACACGTACAGTCCGGCCGAGTTGGTCACAGTCTCGCGAGCGACATTAGTGGCCGTGTTGAGTAGTGTGACCTTGGCGGCTGGAATGACGGCCTGCCCCTGATCGCGTACTGACCCTCGGACCGTGCTGTTGGATGCTTGAGACCAAGCCGACACCGGAATCAGCAGTGCGGCGAGAAACAAGACTCCACGAATGCGAGACATACTGCGCCACCCCCCCTTGTGAACTAAACTTCCAGGGACCTGAATTGTGGTCTAGTGTATTAGAGAAAAATACGGCTTGCAAGCCCCGGTACTGCGCTATTTGTGCTTCCTACGGTCGCGGTCAGTATTGGCGGCTCACCGCTTCACTTCAGGATCTTCCGGAAGAGTTCCTCCGCAATCCGCCGATTGTCCGACGTGTAGAGGTATTCGTTATAGAGCCAGGGATCACCAAGGGCGATCGCCTTTCCGTTGCCTTCGCTTACCGAGGTCATCATCACCGTATCGCGCTCGGCGAACAGCGTTTCGGCAGCTTTTGCGGTGACCCGCAGCGGCGCCAGATCGACGCCGTAGAATTTCAGACCCGGCGTGAACCAGCTCCCCTGGGCCGCCGGCAGCGTCAGTTTCGAATTGCCCTGGGCATCCGCATGCTTCTTTTCCTCGAACTCGATTCCAAAGCGCCGCGCCAGGGCATTCATCCGCGGGAACTCCGAGTTGCCCGGGTCGTTGCCGAGCAGCAGGAGCGTACCTCCCTTGCGCACCCAAGCCGCGACGGCGTCGATCTCGGCGTCCGTAATGAAATTCGGCGAGGCGGATTCCGCGGGCGTATCCGGGTCCACCACAATCAGGCAGTCGATGCCCTGGAGCGCCTTCTGCGTGAGCGGCTCCTTCACCGTCCGTGTCTCTGCGCCGAGACCTTTGAGCATGTGCCCCAAGCCGGAAAATCCGCCCGGGTAGTTTCCGTCCCAGGCGTAGTGCGGCTGCGCTTCACGGTTGTGCCAGCCATCGACGGCCACGACCTTGCGCCCCTTTTCGTTCCACACCGGATTCGCGAAAGCGCCATTGCCGGCGATGTCCCAGACCGCCAGGCGCGCCCATCGCCAGCCAGGCGCATCCACATCGAATTCGATTTTCTGGTTGCCGAACTCGCGGGTCGTTTCGAGAGAATAGGTCTGCCGATGCGTCTTCTCGCCATCGCCCCAGACGACCTCCGCGAATTGCAGGGGCAGTGTATAGCGAACATCCGCCGCCGCGCGCAACTTCCCCGCCTGCGTTTCGCGGATGGAATGCTCCGGCATCAGCACCTCACCGGTGGAAACGAAGAAGTCTTGCTTCCGCATGGTCTGGAGCAGCTCACCATAGTTGTCATACGTGGGCAGTTGGGCGGCGCGGACATAGTTGATGTTCATATGCGCATACAACTCGTGCGTATGATCGATCTGAAACACATCCACTTCGGCCAGAAGCAGCTTGCGCAACCCCCAGTTGCTCATGTCGTCCAGAAGCGTCAGCGAACGTTCCCCCATGCGCGGCGACGCCATATCGGCGGGCATCTGCTTCCAACCCGCCCCGGCATAGGTGTCGTCAAGGAAGTGCTCGGTGAAGCGAATCTGATCGGGAAACACTTTGGAGCCTTTTGTACGAGGATGCGTCTGATAGGCGAATCCATTCTCTTTGCGCATCATGTCGAGCAGCGCTTTCGCGCTGCCGATTGTGTACACCGTCCCGTAGCCCGGCACCTCAGCCTGGGACGACTTCGCGCCCGGCGGCGCCATGTGCCAATAGACGGATTTCGGGAATGAGACTGCCCAATGGCCGCCATAATGTACGTTGGCCTCTTCCGAGGGGATGAGCAGAAAGTCTCTCCCGCTTTGAGCGCGGCAGTATTCGAAGTAGGCTTTCAGCTCCTTCAGCCGCAGCTCGGTCTGATCCTGCGGATGGCCGTCGCCGTGGAAGTCGGCAATGATCGCGGCATCGACGCCCATGCCTTGCAAGACGGGCTTGAACGGAGGAATCCAACTGGCGCCCTTTTCCATCGCCTGAACGGTGTAGGCGAAGTGCCAGTGCGGCGCCACGGTTTTGTAACCATCGAGCCGGGGGAATTTGTCGCGATGGGTGTATCGTGTTACCTCCTCGAGCAGTGGCCTGGCGTCGCCATCACTCAGCAGGAAGAAAACGTTCATGCGCTGCTCGGCGCCGGGCGGGGCATTCATCCACGGATAGAACCGCGAGTTGTCGTCGGGCAATTGGCGGACCCCGATGTAGACTTGCCCGCGCCACGCTGTATGCCACAGAAATCCCATGTTCGTGGTGAAATCGCGCGGCATGAAATATTTGTGCGGCGCCGGGAAGACGGCGATGCTGCCGCCTTGGGCGCGAGCGGCCAAGGTGCGGTACCGGACTTGCACGGGGACCTTCTCGGAGATATTGGGATGTTCGACACGCAGCTTGCCCTCGGTGTCGTAGTAGGTAATCTCGGACTCCATGTTGCCACCCGGGCGCGAATCGCGTGGAACGGCCATGCGCAAGCCGGCATCGTAGAAATAAGCGGTGTCGGGTTCATTCGTCGACGCTACCGCGGCCTGTTGAATCAGGCGGCTGCCTGGATAGAAAACATAGCGGATGGAGCCGCTGAAGATCCCCATCTGGAATCCGTCAAAGGACAGCTCCACTCGGTCCCCGTGAGTGGTCGCGCGAGCCGCCGTGGCTTGGAGGCGTCCCTGGGAACTCCGCGTGCCATCGGGATGGCTGGGCGGAAAATCGAAGAATTCGTCGAATCCGCCGCGCCGTTTGCCGGTTTGAGAGTTGTAGACCGGCGCCGCGTTTTGAATCACAATCTTGCCGCCGGCCCGGATCGCCGCAATCAACGGCCTGGCGGGCTCGAGATTGAACGACGCCTCCCAGGATCGTTTCTCCGCATCCTGCCAGCGAACGATGGCGAGATCGCCTTCACGGGCAACAGTGACCGGACCGGGTTTCACACCACTCAGGTCAATCGGTATCGGGACCGCCAGCGCGGCAGTGGTAACTAATGAGCAGAAGAAAAAGCTTTGTCGCATAGCGTTCGAAGGTCCAATGCTATGTTTATCAGAACTTGAGGCGGACCTGGAAGAGCAGGAACCGCATGGTGCTCGAAGTGTTGTTGGTAACGCGCCCGAAGTTGGTGGAAACCGGATCGAGGTTCGGGTTTTCGAAGTGGGAGCGATTGGCTGCATTGAGCGCATCCATACGGAGCTGGAGCGTAAACTTCTCGTTGAGGCGGAAGTCGCGTTGGATGTTGGCGTCGATCCGATTCAAGCCATCGCCCCTCACACCATCGACGCGAGTCGGGAAGAGACGCGCCTGGAAGGCGGCCGGGGTACGCTGGGCGTTGCGTTCGAAACCGTCGACGTTGAACCAGCGGTCGAGCGTGCGCGTGCCTGTGTTGATGTCGCTGAGCTCGCCGTAGTAAAAGAGGTTGCCCCAATCGAGGAGCGCGCCGGGTTGCCATTCGAAAGTTCCCGCAACCTGCCACCCTCCGAACAGGGCGCTGGCGATGCCGGATCGCGCGAAGGCGCGGCCGCGGCCGAAGGGTAGCTCGAAGATTCCCGTGGCGGCAAAGCGCCGCGGCACGCCGGCGTTGGACTGGCGCCAGCTCGGCAGCGCATCGAATTCGTTGTGGTAATACAGCCTGTCGCGCTCATAGAGTGCGGTGTAGTGGGCGTTGAACGTAAGGCCGCGCGAGAAACGGCGTTGAAAGGTGGCTTCGAGGGAGTGCGTTTTCACGTTTCCGCCGGTGGCGGCGCTGGCCGTGAGGTTGTTCATGTGCGGAAACGGCCGCAGCAGCATGTGCTTGGGAATGGTCGCGCTGGTGAAGTAGCCGCGCGAGGCGAGCGCCTGATACAGCACCGGCGACGAAGTCTGCAAGCCGGCGAAGTTCGTCACGCGGAACGGATTGGTGACGTTCTGATTCAGATTGCTGGCGAGCGCGGTGTTGCGCACTGCGGTCGTGTTCCAGAATTCGCCCGGTAAAGAGTCGAGCCGCCGGCCCAGGCGGATCTGGTCCGAAAAGCTTCCGGCATAGCCGACCGACACCACCAGATTGGCTCCGATCTGGCGCTGGATGTCGGCGCGCCAGCGTTGCTGCCGGGCGCGCGGAACGGTTTCGCCGAAGAAGCCCCATCCGCTGCCGGCGCGTGCCAGAAGCCCCTGCCCCGCGCCCACGGGAGCATCGAAACGCGTGCCGTCACTGCGCACGGGGAATGGATCGGTGAGCGGAGAGACGCCCGCTGCCGGGTTGCCGGAAAGCCACGACACACCGAAGTCCGTGGTGATGGGGCTGACCGTGGCGCGGCTGAAGCCGGACTGGTCCGGGCCAACGGTTTGTGCGTTCAGCGTATCGAAGTAGATTCCGTAACCGCCGCGAAGGACTGTCTTTGAATCCAACTGGAATGCGGCGCCGAGACGCGGCAGAAGCATGAACTCGCCGGCTTGCAGGCTGTTTCGAACACCACCCACACCGGGATAGATGGAGCCGCCGAGAACGGAGAATCGCGAGGCGGGAAGCTCGGGGATGGGGGCGCGCGCGTAGGCGGCCTGGGCGGCATCGGTAATGGGAAGTTTGGCGGCGGCATCGAACCAGCCGATGACGCGATCGTAGCGTTCTGTCCGGCCCCATTCGTACTCCATGCGCAAGCCGAGCATCAGCGTAAGGCGCGAGTTGACGCGCCACGAATCCTGAGCGAACCATCCGGCGTAGGGATTGCGCAGAACGAAGGTCGCGTTGGTGTCGGTGCTGGCGGAAGCAGGCAGTCCCATGAGAAACGCCGCGTAGGAGTGGCCAAGATTCGCGGCAGGCGTGACACCATCTTCCTCGCGGCTGGTGAATTTATTGGTGAACGAGTAACGTCCGTTCACATCGCCGGGATTGCCGCCCGAGCGCCGGTGGGTGCGCATGTCGAAGCCGGCGGTGACGGTGTGAGAGCCGCGAATGTGCGTCATGTTCACTTTGTTCGAGAAGAGGACGAAGTTAGTCCACGCCGGAACGCTTTGGCCCAGAGTGTCGTAACCGTTGATCGCCATGATGGGCAGGGCGTGGCTTTCGCCGGCTTTTTGGTCCATATAGGTCGGCAGGCCGACGTCGCTCGGTTTGAAGTTCGTCGCAACCGGCGTGAGAATATTGCCCTCGCGGAAATGATTCGCTGAGCCGCCGATGTCGAAAATTGTCGAGCTGGCGGGCGTGAAAACCCAGTTCGCGGTGACGCCGCTGTTGTTGCGGTTCACGCCGTTGGTCTGGAGGCCGCGTGCGGTTTCGTAGGTCCAATCCTGACGGTCTTCGCGATATTTGAGCCACGTCCAGCGTCCAAAGAAGCGGTGCTTTTCGGAATGCTGATAGTCGAAGCGATTGGCCACGGCCGCATAGCTCCAGTTGTAGGGCTCGGCGACGCCGAGGTAGTTGTTCAACGGTTCGAGATTTGCGGCCGCGGGCGGATTGTTCGGAGCGGGAAAAAACCTGGAGTACGTCGCATTGGCCGGATTGATGATGCGCGACCGCGCGAGTGTGTTCCCCGCGATCGGATCCCGCAGGAAGTGGCCGGCGCGGGCCGGATCGGCTCGGACGCTGAGCGGATCGTAGAGCTGATACCGCGGACCAATCGCCAGCAGATCGGAAAAGTTACCGTCGCGGTGCGCGAGCGAAGGGACGGTGTGGTTGAAGGTGGACTCCGTTGTCTTTTTGTCTTCGAAGCCGTCATAGCTGAAAAAGAAAAATAGCTTATTGCGGCCGTTCAACAGTTTGGGGATGACGATGGGTCCGCCGATGGTCCCTGCGTAGTTGTTCGAGTGCCCGGAGGGCTGCTTGGGGGAACGGCGGAGTTCCTCGGCGCGAGCGGTGTTGCCGGAGGCTTCGGCGGCCGCAATGTTGCGGTAATATTGCTGCTTCACGAAGAAACGCGTGCCGTTCCAACGCTGCTGCCAGTGCTGCTCAGTCAGCGCGCCGTGCAAACTGTTGGTACCGCCCTTGGTCATGACCGAGACGGTCATGCCGGTGGTATGGCCGATGGAAGCGTCGAAATTTGTCGATTCGACTTTGAATTCCTGGATCGTCGTGGAGTAGGGCAGGTAGGCCGCGCTGTAGCCATTGCCCATGTTGGGCACTCCATCGATCGACCAATCGTTGCCTCCGACGTTACCCGCATTGTGCGCTTCCGCCGTTCCGCCAAGCGCGTTCACGCCGTTGTAGCGGCGATTCGCGCTGGCCTGGATGCCGGGCACAAGCTTGATTAGCATGAGCGGGCTGTTGTTGAAGGTCGGCAGATCGATGACGCTGCGGTTCTCCATGACGCGGCCCGCGCTCACACTGGAGGCTTCCAGGAGCGGCGCTTCGGCGGTGACGGAGATTGTTTCCGCGGTCTCACCGACGGTCAACAACATGTCGATCTCCGCGCGGCTACTAATCGAGAGGGCGATGCCCGAGCGCATGGTTTTCTTGAAGCCCTGCAGTTCCGCTGTCACCTGATAATTCCCCGGCAGCAGAAGGTTCGCTTCGTAGTAACCAGTGTCATTGGATCGGAGGCGAGTGGTGACGTTGGTATCGACATTGGTCACGACAATTCCCGCACCGGCCACGGCGGCATTCTGCTGATCCAGAACTCGACCAAATATGGTGCTGCGGGTTTCCTGCGCGGATGCTGACGCAGCGGCAAACAGGGCGAGACACGCAACCCTTGACTGATTCTTCATGGCAATCACCTCAACAGTTGTAGTTCCACGGGGTCCTTATCGCTGAAGGCTTGATTCTCACCGGCCATTCCCCATATGAACGAATACGGTCTGCTTCCCGCGCCGCTGTGCACCGGCCACGAAGGCGAAAGAACTGAATGTACTTGCTCAGGCGCCGGCGGGAGGCCGGCGCGGCGTAGCCGATCGTCTCCGGCTGATCGTCATGCCGCCCGATCCGCCGGACATGCAGGCGGCTGTGCGCAGGACAACTCATGAAGTAGAACTTCGGTCTGAAC
>JBOGMR010000744.1:0-9056 GCA_050746825.1 Bryobacteraceae bacterium
GCTCGCGCCCGGCCGCCACGAGAAGCCGAAGCGCGGCGCCCAGTTGTTGGTGTCGGTCTTGCGCAGGCTTCGGTCGAGGCCGAGGCGATCGGCGGTGATCACCGGGAGCGTCGAGGGAAACGCAGGACTGAAATTGCGGCGCGCCGGCTCGTTGGGGATCACGATCGAGCCGCTGGCCAGATCGAACGAGTAGAGATTGTCGTCGTTCGCGCGCACGGGGCCGTTGAATTCATAGCGCAGGCCGTAGCTGAGCGTGAGATTACGCGTGAGTTTGAAATCGTCCTGCGCATAGAAGGCGACGTCGCGCCAGCGATTGTAGAGCGTCGAGTAGGGATCGATGCGCGTGACCGAGGTCGGCAGGCCGAGCAGAAAATCGGCGTAAGGGCTGCCGGTGAAGCCTCCGCCGAAGCTGAAATTGCCGAACAGATTCGAGTCGGTCGGGAGGTACCGATTGACGAACCAGTGGATGTACTCGGCGCCGAACTTGAGCGTGTGGCGGCCGGAGACCCAGGTGAGATTGTCGGCGATCTGCGCGTGGCCGTCGTTGACGGGGTTGAGCAGCAATTGCGTGACGGGGGTGAGCCCGGTGATCGACATATTGGGCACGCCCTTGACGCCTTGCCTGCCGGAGAGGCCGCGGATGCCGATCTGATCGATGAGGGCTTCGCCTTTGACGTCGGCGTCGGATTGCGAGACCAGGATCACGACGCCCGCGCGCAGCTCGTTCGACATGTGCGGCGTCGGAGTCCAGACGTCGCCGACGGTCCAGAAGTTGACGCGGCGGATGTTGGTGGACGTGCCGACCGAGGTGGGTGGCAGAGCGCTGCGCGCGCCGGGAATCTTATAGTCGTCCTTCTTGGCCTGATAGCGCGCGAAGGCGGAGTGGCGGTCGGAGAAATTGTGATCGAGGCGGATTTCGAAGATGCGGTGGACCTCAGGTCCGTTGAACGAGGCGCGGTAGTTGCCGGCGGTGAGCGTGGGCGGGCCGAAGTTGGGGATGGGGAAGAAGAGCTCTTGCGCGCGGCGGGCTTGCGGCGTGAGAAACTCAGGGCGAATGCGGCGGCCATCGAACGGCTCAACGCCGGTGAACGGATTGCGCAGAGTCGCGACGCCGGAGAAGTCGCCCTGGCGCTGAGAGAGCGTCGGGACATTCGAGGTGAACAGATAGTTGCGCGAGCCGCGCGTGCCGTCGAAAGTAACCTGGTAGAACGTTTTGTCTTTCTTGATCGGGCCGCCGGCGGCGACGCCGTAGTTGTGGATGTTCTGGAAAGGCTTGGTGACGGCGAAGGTGTTGCGGGCGTCGAGCGCGCTGTTGCGCCAATACCAGAACAGGCCGGCATGATGGCGGTTGGCGCCCGCGCGAGTGACGGTGGAGATGTTGCCCATGCCGCCGAACTCGGCGCGATTGGTCAGCACGCTCGCCGTGAATTCCTCGATCGATTCCATGGAGGGCTGCGAGACCGGGTCAGGGCTGCCGAAGTTGCCGAAGTTGGTCTCGATGCCATCGACCTTGAGTTTCATTCCGGTGGCTCCGGAGCCGGGAACGAGCCATTTCGCGCCTGCGCCGACCTGCACGACGCCGGGAATCGTCAGCGGCATCATGACGAAGATAACGCCGGAGTCGCCCGCGTTGTTGTAGACGCTGCGCAGGTTGGTGGGAAGTTCAAGAATCTGTCTGGTCGTGAGGCGCGAACCGATGGACGGCGTTTCGACTTGCACGACTTCGGAAGCCGCGCTGGTGACGGTGATCTCGGTGGCTGCGGCGGCCACATCGAGGCGGAGATCCTGGCGTGCGGTGCGGTAGGCCGCGAGCGAGAATTCGGCGGTCTCGACGGGACGGAATCCGGCCGCCTCGGCGGCGACCTTGTAGACGCCGGGCGCGAGGTTGGCGAAGTTGTAGAGGCCGGTCTCGTTGGTGAGCGCGGTGCGCTTGACGCCGGTCTGCGTGTTCGCCAGGGTGATGGTGGCGTTGGGAACTGCCGAGCCGGACGCGTCGACGGCGAGGCCGGTCACAGTACCAAGCGGAGACTGCGCGAAGACAGCCAGAGCGAGCAGGAGTAGGAAGACAGCAACATTTCGCATAGGAAGACCGATGAATTTCAATTGGATGAAACGGCCGCGGGCTCGACGGCGGGCGGAAGCGCGCCGGGCGGAACAGGCGCCAGCAACTGCTCCTTGCGATAGATGAGCGTCGAGGTGTTGTAGCTGGCGATTTCGAATCCGTGCCCGTGCGTGATGGCGTCGGTGGGACAGGCCTCGACGCAATAGCCGCAAAAAATGCAGCGGCTGTAATCGATGTTGTAGACCTTGGCGTAGCGCTCGCCGCCGCTGATGCGGGTCTTGGCGGTGTTCTCGGCGGCTTCGATGTAGATGCAGTTCGACGGGCACGCGGCGGCGCAGAGGAAGCAGGCGACGCATTTTTCCAGGCCATTCTCGTCGCGCTGGAGCACGTGCACGCCGCGGAACCGTTCTTCGAACTTGGGCGGCTCGTCGGGATAATTTTCGGTCACCGTGGGGGACATCATTTCCTTGAAGGTGACGCTCATCCCCTTGGCGACGGCGGCGGCCGCCTCAATGATCTCGCTGATCTTGTTGGGCATTCCTGATTGGTCCTATTTTATCAGGCGGCCGGAGTTGAAGATGACGTTGGTTGTCCATTTCCGCTGAGGCCGTCGGTTCTTCGACGTGGATCAGGTACCGTGGAAGCCACGTTCAACGTGTTATTCGCCGGCCTGCCAAACGGCCCGCTAAGCGATCAGGTGCTTTGGCAGTTGTCGGCGGAGGTTGTGCTTTCTGACGGTTCGGACACATTCTCGCGGGTGGGACTGAAGACCGGAGGCGGCTTGGGTTCCCATTCCGGAGATGCCACGATCGTGGATATATCCCATTGAACTCCCAGGCGCTCTTCTGGACCGTCATCCTCTACGCACAAACCGGGGAATTTGCATGGCCGGATTCGGCGCCGGCCCCGGTTCTGTCGCTCAATGTTCCACAGAATTCGATTGACATCAATCCACCGCCGGGAACGAGCGCGGTTCCTGAGGCGGGATCGTTTCTACTGGTTGCTTCCGGGTTTGGGTTGATCGTGGCTAAGCGCTGACGCGCTTTGAGAACACTGCGATACGTCACCGGGCTGGATACCAGCCGCGGTCCCAGGGGAAGGCGAGGGTCGGGCGATTGGCGTAGCGCGTCATTTTGAATTCGAGGCGGGAACCGGCGCCGGGATCGAGGCGGACGGTGACGACGGGGCCGCGAAATTCGGTGGTCTTGCCGCCGATGGTGATTGCGTCGAATCGGTGCTCGCCGTATCCGCCGGCTTGCACCACGATCTCGCGCGGTGCGATCGGATTGGTGTTGACCAGCGTCAGGGTGGCAGAGTCGGCGGCGAGTTTCTCGACCAGCGCGGCGACATCGTCGGGGAGACCGGCGCGGCGCTTGACCGGATCGAAGTAGCGGAAACGGCTGTGCAGGGTCCAGATTCGCGCGGGCGACATGAAGGCGCCCAGCGTGAGATGCGCGAGCATGTTGGTGGTTGCGGGATTGAAGTCGAGGAGATAATCGGCGAGCCGGGAGTCGGCTGTGGTCTGGTCGTTTCGGATCGCTTCCACTCGAGCGCGGATGCGCGCGAGATCGGCGGCGAGGGCCTTCTCAGGGAAGTCGGGGATTTTGCCATCGAGGTAGCCGAGCCACGGCAGCGAGCGGTCGGCCTCCCCGTAGCCGCCGGATCGGCCACCGGACGCGAGGTCGAACCTGGTTGCGACCGGGATTCGCTCCAGGTCCTTGCGGTCCATTGACCACAGATAGATTTCCACCAGGCGGTCGGTGTAGAGGCGCGGCCCGTATTGATACCAGCTTGGCGGGCCGTTGTGCTTATAGCCGCGCGGGTCGCCGTAACCTTGGGGAAGCAGTGTCCGGCCGTTTTCGACTTTCTTCTGCGCATTGATGTTGTCCATCTGACGCCGCAGAACCTGGATTAACGATGCGTCGCCGCTGAGCAGGAACGCGTTTCCGAATCCGGGCCATGAGCCGCTCGAGAAATTGTTGCGGTGGGCGATTTGTTCCAGCTCACCGTCGAAGATCGTGAAGTTCCAGCCGTAGGTGCCCTTCCACCATTGGCCGTTGTATTCGCCGCCGGGTTTGCCGTTGAGTCCGACGTTGGTCGGGATGTTGCCGCCAGTCTCCGCGGTGCGCTGCTTCCATGCGCCGGCGTAATCGAGAACCCAGGTGCGGTACTTTTCATCGCCGGTGAGCATGTAGGCGTTGAGCCCGAGAATGGTGGAGGCGAGGTTGAGCGGGTTGTCGCCGACGCTGTCCAGATACTCGTCGCAATGGGCGAGCATTTTCTTGTAATGCGCATTGAGATCGAGAAGCTTGCCGCGTCCGGCGGGATTGTGGAGCAGATGGAAGGTGCCGGGCACGGGGTCGCCGACCCAGTCGTACGTGGTCGCCTTGTGCATCATCGGACCTTTGCTGCCGGTCCAGATGCTCTTGATCACCTTGTTCACCGGATCGTAGTTGGGAGCTTCCGGGTCTTCTCCGTTGTACATGTTGGCGAAGCGGCGGGAGCGTTCGCGGTAGAGGTCGTTGTTGGGGTCGGACAGACCCATCAGAAAGAAAGCGCGCATTCCTTCGCCGGTGTGGAACCAGTCGGACTGCGTGATGAACTCCTTGCTGTAGGCGCCGTTGACGGCCAGCTTGGTGAGAGTGGTGCGAAGCTCGCCGTACTGCCTCAAGTGACCCTCGTATCCTTTCTTGAACAGATCGAGGACGCGATCCGACGCGCCGAGCGCATGCAGCAGGGTCCAGTTCCAGTAGGTTTCGATCGCGTCGTCCGGGCCGTCGAGCGTGCCCCAGCGGGGCGTGTGCGCGAGGTAGCCGCGTTCGTCGAGATATTTGGCGGCGAACTGCTCGACGGCGATGGAGTTGTAGCGGAGGAGCTCACGCTCGAGCAGAGCCCACGTGGGCGGCGGCATGGGTGTCTTGACGTGAATCGTCAGCTCGGGACGGACTGTTTGCGCGTTGAGCAGGGCGGCATAGGCATAGATGAGTGTTGCAAGGATCGGGGCAGGGCGTTGGAGATTCATCTTGGGTAATACGATATCAATTCGCGTGCGAGGCCGGGGCGGTTCTGGCAGCCCGTGGTAAAACCGCTCCCTCACGGTCGCATCTCTGAACGTGTTCTACTGAGCCGCGCGCGTAAGCAAGCGGTCTTTCGGGATTTGGGCAGGCCGGAGACCGGCCGGAGACCTGCCCCATTCGTTCTGATCACAGGAGGCGGAAGTTGACTTCGATGGTGGCGGGGCTGGCAACGGGTTTGCCGTTCTTGTAGGCGGGCTTGAATCTCCATTTCGCGACGGCCTCGATGGCCTTCTCGTCGAGGCCGAGACCGACTGAGCTAGCGACGCGGATGTTCATGGGACGGCCGGAAGGATTCACCTCGATGGCCAGGATGACGGTTCCCTGATACTTCACTTTGCGCGCTTCCTCGGAATACTCGGGCTCGATCTGGTAGATGACGACGGGAGCGCTGGCGCCGCCGGCGAAACGTGAGCCGGGCTTGCCGGGCTCTCCGTCGCCGTAACCTCGACCCCTGCTGCGGCCGACGCCACCGTCGCCGGAGTCGCTGTCACCGATTCCGCAGCATCGGCCGGGGCCGCTGGAAGGAACCAGGCTGGCGCTCAGGGGATCGCCCCAGGCTTTGATGCCGGACTTCGGCAGTTCGACGTCGGGTGGGAGCACTAACGTAGGCTCGATGATCAGAATCGCGGGACGCACTGGAACGGCTGGTGGAATGAATTGACGCCACGCAGGCCTGGGCAGAGCGCCGCGGCTGGCCGGAAAAATTTTCTTCGCTCCGCCGCCGCCGGCGCCATCACCCTGTTTCGGCAGATCGGTCGCGGTGACGCGAAAACGGGGTGCGACCAGCGGGGTGAAGTCGCGGACGCGGCGCGGGGGCTTCCGGTCGTTGAGTGGTGTTGAAGCAAGCGTGAGCAGCAGCGTGATGACAGCGGCGTGCAGCGCGATCGAGATCAGCAGAGAGCGCTTTTGGTGCAGCATGGCCCGGCCCCATGCAACGCTTTTGCCAGTTTGCAAGTGGCTGCAATTGCGCGTGAACTCGAAGCGCCGCGCGGGCGGGCGGTTCACAGGTGTGGGGAATCAGACTCGCTTCGATTTCCAGCGGCCCCGGCGAAATAGAATCACGCCGGCGCACGCCGTGGTCGATTCCGCGATTGCGATCGCGATGAATACGCCCTGCGGGCCGAGGCCGAACGGCATCGCAAGCGCATAGCCGAGCGGGATCTCCCACAGCCAATAGCAGAACAGGTTGACGATGGTGGGCGTTCTGGTGTCGCCCGCGCCGTTGAACGCCTGGACCATCGTCATTCCGAAGGCGTAGAACGGATAGCCGAAGCTGATGTAGCGGAGGCAGTCGATGCCGTCGCGCAGAGCTACGGGATCCTGAATAAAGGCGCCGATGATCGGCTCGGCGAACGCGATGAAGATCACCGCGACGGTTCCGAGGAACGCAACGTTGTAGAAGGCCGTTCGCCACACGGCCTGTTCGGCGCGTTCCGGCTTGCGGGCGCCGAGGCTCTGGCCGACCATCGTCGCGGCAGAGTTGCAGAGCCCCCACGACGGCAGCAGCGCGAAGACGGCCACACGGATGGCGATCGTGTAGCCTGCGATCGCGCCCGGGCCGAAGGACGCAATGATGCGCGTCAGACCGAGCCAGCTCAAATGCGCGATGGCGTATTGAAATGTTCCGGCCAGAGAAATGCGGAGCAGGCGCAGCATCAACGGGACGTCGAGGCGCAACTGGCTGCGCGACACCCGCAGCCGGCTCCCGCCGCCGAACAGGATGACGAGTTGGTAGACGAAGCCGGCTCCGCGCCCGATGGTGGCGCCGACGGCGGCGCCCGCCAGACCAAGCTGCGGAAACGGTCCCCAGCCGTTGATGAGGCACGGCACCAGCGCGATGTTGATGAGGTTGGCGAACCAGAGCACGCGCATCGCGACGGCCGCGTCGCCTGCGCCGCGAAACGCCGCGTTCATCACGAACAGCAGCACGATGGCGCCGGCGCCGCCAAGCAAGATTCGCGAGTAGCCCAGACCCGCCGCCACCATCTTGGGCTTGCCCCCCATCAGGAGGAGCAGATCGCCGGCGAAGTAGGAAGCGAAAAAGCCGAACAGGATTGCGACGAGGAGCGCGGCGACCAGGGACTGTACGGCGGTCACCGACGCCTGCTCAGGATTTTTTTCGCCGATGCGCCGCGCGACCGTCGCCGTGGTTGCGATGCTGAGGCCGATGGCGATCGGGAAGAGCAGCGTGAGGAGGCTTTCGGTGAGTCCGACGGTGGCCGCGGCGTCCGCGCCGAGACGCGCCACGAAGAAGACGTTGACCAGGCCGAACAGCGACTCCATGATCATCTCGAGGACCATCGGAATCGCGAGGAGCAGGATCGATCGGCCGATGCTCCCTTCGGTGTAGTCGTGGCGGACGCCGCGGATGGCGTCGATGACGGAGGCCCAGAAGCCGGGGACCTTCGCTTCAGCTACCGGGCTGGCCTCCGGCGACACACAACTATTATGCGCTGCGGCCAAGCCGCGGCAGGGACCTGGACTAAGAAGCGCGCTTCAGCGTGAAATCCTGACCCTGGCCGCCTTCGCGCTTGCGCGTCATCTTCATCTCATTGCCGGTGACTTTACCTTCGAACATGAGGGTGATCGCGTTGCCGCCGAAATTGAGGTCGACTTTGAACGACAGATTGTCGCCGCTCACCTTGCCGTCCTTGAGTTCGATGTCGCCCTGAGGGCCGGACATGGTGCCGGTGAGTTTTTCGCCGTCGGCTTTGAGGTTGAAGGTGACGGGCCGGGTGGTGTCGCGGGCGGGCATATCGCCGCTCCACTTGCCGCTAATGTCCGCCGCAGCCGCGGTTGCAACCAACAGCGCCGCACAGAGGATGGTTTTGAATGTCATGGTGCTTAGTATCCCTCTTTTTTGGAATTCCCCCGGACCCCTTGCTTCTCTCCGGGGTAAACTGTGGAGATGACCTGCGGGCCGAAAAGGTTACTGTTGCTCGGGGTGGTCCTGGCTGTAGCGATGCCCGGGGCCGACGTGTCCGGCGCCTACACGGGAAGCTGGAGCGGAGCTGCCGGCGCGAGCGGCTCGTTCAAGATGGTGGTGAAGGACGGCAAGTGCGAGGTCACGTTTGGCTTGGGTGATACGGAGGTGAAGACCAAGACTACACACCTTGAGCTTGGTGACTCGAAAATTGAAGTGAAATACGAGTTTGATTTAGGCGGTAATCGGCTGGAATCTACGGTTACGGGGAAACTAACGGATAAGACCTTGGAAGGAACCTATAAGACAAAGGCTGTGGGGAGCGGTGCGCAAGTGGACGAAGGGGAGTGGAAAGCTACGCTACAGTAGAGCCGGCCGCGGGCGTAAAGCGCCCGCCCCACGAGGCTTATTGGAAGCTTTTTGCGCAGCGGAAGCCGATATTCGGGCTGCGTTCGGCGGGACGCGCCCAGCTCCGGTAGGCGCAGGTCAGATATTTTTCGACGTCCGCCCAGGAGCCGCCGCGGATTACGCGGTACGCCCCTTTCTCCGGACCCTTCGGGTTTTCCGCGGGCGCGCGTTCGTAGTAGGTGCGATCGTACCAATCGGCGGTCCACTCCCAGACGTTGCCGGCCATGTCGTGAAGACCGAAATAATTCGGTTTGAACTTGCACACTTCGCCGGGACCGTCGATGGCGGCGTAGCGCGCGTCAGTCTTGGCGAGCTTTCGATCGCCCCAGGGGTACATCGTTTTCCCGGCAATTCCGCGGCAGGCGCGCTCCCACTCGGCCTCGGTGGGGAGGCGCTTGTGCGCCCATCGCGCGTAGGCGGCGGCGTCGTCCCATGAGACGTTGACGACCGCGATCTTTCCCTTCCCTGCCGGAAATTTCCCCTCCGGCCAGTGGTACGGCGGGCGATGATGAGCCTCGGCGACGAACCCGGCGTACTCCTCGTTGGTCACTTCGTGTTCGTCGAGGTAGAACGGATCGATGCGGAC
>JBOGMR010000745.1:0-2916 GCA_050746825.1 Bryobacteraceae bacterium
GACTAGTCCTTCCACCCCGCCACGAGCGGGGTCACGCTCCTTCTGAATTCACTTTCAGACACAAACTGATTGTGAGGCAATGGCCTTGATCGGACGGGCACGCGTGGCAGGATCCTCAACTCCACGAGAATGGAAAGCTCGGTTAAGAATGTATGCACACTACGCTAATAGAATCAAACTCCGGAATCCTGCACCCTCGCCCTAAGGGCGTCTCACCCCATTCAATCTTTGTCCGGTTACATACATACCACTGGTTCCAGCCGATTTGCAAGTGGGACAGTCGCGGTTGCCAGTCGATCGTTTCAAGCGGGGGCTTCCTGTTACGCTTGTTACCGAATGCGTGAGTTTGACACAGCGGCTCCCTTTCATCGCTGAATGATGGAGCTTCATGCGGGCCGTTGAAACGAGCGCTCCCCGCCAGCCCGGGAAACCTCGCCGTACGTCTCTGAGCCCATGGTTGCTAGAATGGAAGCTCAACCCCTCCTGACGATAAGGATCACCCTGTGACCGGTCACGAAATCCGACAACGCTTCCTCGACTTCTTCGAACAGAGCGGCCATCGCGTCGTCCGCAGCTCCTCGCTGGTGCCTGCGAGCGACCCCACGCTGCTGTTCACCAACGCCGGCATGAACCAGTTCAAGGACATTTTCCTCGGCGTCGAGAAGCGCGACTACTCCCGCGCCACCACCGCCCAGAAATGCGTGCGCGCCGGCGGCAAGCACAACGATCTCGAAAACGTCGGTTACACCCGGCGCCATCACACGTTCTTCGAGATGCTCGGCAATTTCTCGTTCGGCGATTACTTCAAGGCCGAGGCCATCGACTTCGCCTGGAACCTTGTCACCAAGGAATACGGCCTCGCCAAGGACCGCCTATACATCACGGTCTTCCGCGAGGACGACGAAGCTGAGCAGCTCTGGCAAAAAGTCGCAGGCGTCTCAAAGGACCGCATCTTCCGCCTCGACGAGGCCGACAACTTCTGGCAGATGGGCGAGACCGGCCCGTGCGGTCCCTGCTCGGAACTCCACTACGACCTGGGCCCCCATTCCGCCGAGCCCGGCCGCGAGCTTGAAGTCTTCCCGTCCGGCGCCGGGGGCCGGTTTGTTGAAATCTGGAACCTCGTCTTCATGCAGTTCAACAAGGACCCCGGCGGAACGCTCAGCCGCCTGCCGCGGCCGTCGATCGATACCGGCATGGGTCTCGAGCGGGTCGCCGCGATCCTTCAGGAAAAGCTTTCCAACTACGATACCGACCTCATCCAGCCGATCATTCTGACCGCCGCCGAATTGTTTGGCGTCTCCTACGGCGCCGGCCCGAAGACCGATACTGCGCTTCGCATCAACGCCGATCACGCGCGCGCCACGGCATTTCTAATCCACGACGGCGTGCTGCCCTCGAACGAAGGCCGCGGCTACGTATTGCGCAAGATCATGCGCCGCGCCATGCGTCACGGGCGCCTGATCGGAATGGAGGAGACCTACCTCTACAAGCTCGCCGGCTTCGTCGCCGACTGGATGCGCCCCGCTTATCCCGAGTTGATGGAATCGGTGCAGCGTGTGGCCCGGATCATCAAGGACGAAGAGCACCGCTACGCCACCACGTTCTCCGTCGCGGAAAAAGTCTTCCACGATGAAGTGAAGTCGCTCGCGGCGCCCGTGCTCCCCGGCGGCGTTGCCTTCAAGCTCTACGACACGTACGGCCTCGCCCTCGACGAACAAGAAGAGATGGCGCGCGAGCGCGGGATCACCATCGACCAGGAAGGCTTCGAGCGCGAGATGCAGGGCCAGCGCGAGCGCGCCCGGGCGAGTTGGAAAGGAGCTGCGAAGGGCGCCGTCGCCCCGGCTTATCACGCGCTGCTCGCCAAGGGCAAAACGAAATTCCTCGGTTACGACCAGCTCGACTCGGCCGCGCGCATCGTCGCTATTCTCGTCGACGGCCGCGAGGTCGACAACATCGGACCGGGCGCCAGTGCCGAAGTCGTTCTCGACAAAACCCCGTTCTACGCCGAGACGGGCGGCCAGGCCGGCGATCAGGGCGAGCTTCTTTCGACCAGCGGCGACAAGCTGGCTAGCGTCGAAACGGTCTACCCGGCGCTGCCCGGCCTGTCCGTCCACAAGATTGTCGCCATCGAGCCAATTCACAAGGACGACGAGGTGCACGCCCAGGTCGAGGAATCGCTTCGCCTGTCGACCATGCGCAATCACACCGCGACGCACCTGCTGCACGCCGCTCTGCGCCAGGTTCTGGGCACGCACGTCAAGCAGGCTGGGAGCGTCGTCGAGCCTGCGCGGCTCCGTTTCGATTTCACGCACTACTCCGCTCTCGATCGAGCCGAGATCGAAGAAATCGAGCACCTCATGAACGAACACGTTCTTCGCGACGCGCCCGTCGAGACCGGCGTTATGCCGCTCGACAAGGCCGTCGCCACCGGCGCCATGGCGCTGTTCGGTGAAAAGTACGGCGATCAGGTGCGCGTCGTCAGCGTGCCCGGATTCAGCAAGGAGCTCTGCGGCGGCACCCACGTGCGCCAAACCGGCCAGATCGGCGTTTGCAAGGTGATTTCCGAAGGCAGCATCTCGTCCGGCGTCCGGCGCATCGAGGCGATCACGGGCGACGCCGCTGTGCTAAATTTCCAGCAGGCTTCGAGCGCGCTCAGCCGTATCGCGCAGATGCTGCGCGTCGGCGAGCCGGAGCTGGTCGAGTCCGTCGAACGGCTGCTCGCGACCCAGCGTGCTTCCGAAAAGCAGCTCGAGCAACTCAAGACCAAAGTCGCACAGTCTGCCGTCGCCGGGCTCGAAAGTCAGGCCCGCATCATGAATGGCGCGAAGGTCCTGGCTGCGCGCGTCGACGGCATCGAGCGCCAGCAGATTCGCGGCCTCGCCGATTCCCTGCGCAACAAGTGGAAGAGCGCAGTGG
>JBOGMR010000746.1:0-5106 GCA_050746825.1 Bryobacteraceae bacterium
CGTGGTGAAGAAGAACTCGATCCTGCAGATCGATCACACGAATAACCTGCGCCGCGAAGGCATGGCGCGCCTCGACGCGATCATGCAGGCTAACCGCGACCGCCTCCGCCCGATTCTGATGACCACGCTCACGCTTGTCGCCGGCATGACGCCGCTCGCGCTGGGAACCGGCCCCGGCGCTGAAGAGCGCCGCTCCATCGCGATCATCGTGATCGGAGGGCAGAGCCTGTCGCTGCTGCTGACGTTGATCGTCACCCCTGTCGCGTATTCAATCTTCGACGACATCGGCGCGAGGGTTACGCGGCGCAAGCGGACCGGGCAGCCGCTTCCGGCCACGGAAGTAACGGGCTAGGCGCCTCCGGAGAGCGGCTGCAGTTACCCGCGGCTGTCTACGAGGTTCTGAAGAAAGTGGTTGAGCTGATGGGGGCAGGTCAAGCGGTCACAATCGGTGGGGAGCACCAGGTAGTCACGACGCAGACAGCGGCGGACGTTCTCGGAATGTCCCGGCCTTTCTTCATCAAGCTCCACGACCAAGGCGCCATGGCTTACCACCGCGTCGGCAATCAGCGAAGAGTGTTCCTACGGGACGTACTGGCGTATGGGGAAAAGCGCGATAAGAGCGTAGAGCAGCCCTGGCGCGGCTGGCCCGCGATGCGTACGAGGCAGGCTTGTACGATCTACGTGACACGCCCGAAGACTACCGCCGCCGGGAGTGAGGCCTGACCTTCCGGTTGTACTCGACGCTTGCGTCCTCGTCCCGATGCCATTGGCCGGCGCCCTGCATTGCCTTCAAACGCGCGCGGGTCGTTCAGATCGTGCCCGGAAGGATACCACTTCAACTCCTTCGGCCCTCCCGGCATCGCGAAGTAGCCGCGCGCGTCTGATTCGGAAACGCCCGGATCGAATCGCGCCGCCTGGACGGCGACGGCGCTGTCGACCTCCCGATAGAGTTTTTGCTTCGATCGTAAAGGCAGATCAGCGCGGCGAGCTTCCCACTAGTGACTATGATGCGGATGCGCGTGCGCGGGAATCACACACCCGTTTTCAGACAGCGCGCACCCGACGTGCTCAAACTGCACCGTCGTGTGCCGGATCTCGAATCGATCGCTGAGCATGTGATTCAGATTCCGCAGAATCATCTCGCTCGATGACGGCGGCAGGTCCTCGATCAGAACGTGGCAGCTTAACGCGTGTGTGCTCGACCCGAGGCTCCAGATGTGCAGATCGTGCACATCGATAACGCCCTCAATCGCGCGCATTTCGCGAACCACGGCCTGCAGCTCGAGCCCGCGCGGCAGCCCTTCCAGCAGGATGTTCAGGCTCTCTTTGACGATGTCCCACGCGGTCCAGATGATCAGCACTCCGATCAAAACCGACAGCACTGCGTCGATCTGGTACCAGCCCGTGTACCGGATGATCACCGCGCCCGCGATGATCGCGACCGAACCGAGCGCATCGCCGAGCATGTGTGCGAACGCACTGCGAACGTTGAGATCGCTGTGCCGCGCCGCCCTCAGTCCCCACATGATGCCCGAATTGAGCGCCAGGCCCAGCGCCGCCACCACGATCATCGTGGTTTCCTGGACCGGCTCCGGATTTCTCAACCTGTGGTAGCTCTCGTAGAAAATCCACCCAGAAAGAACCAGGAGCGTCAGCGCGTTCACGAATGCCGCGAGCACGCCCGTGCGGTGATACCCGTACGTCTTCCTCTCGTTCGCCGGCTTCGCTTGCAGATAGACGGCGAACCACGCGAGCAGCAGCGCGAGGGCGTCGGTGAGGTTGTGACCCGCATCGGATAGCAGCGCGAGACTCTTCGCCTGAATCCCGGCTACAGCCTCGACGATGACGAACGCGGCGGTAGCGGCCAGCGACCACACCAGAACCCGGCCGGTCCGCGGTGCGTGCGAGTGCGCGTGTGAATGCATCTCCCTGCAGTTAGTTTATCGTGGTTTCGCGCGCAGGTCCTAGAACCGCGTCACCTCGGTGAAGTTGAAATCCGCCGCCTTCATCGCCGGCGCCACCATATCGAACGCCTCCTCGCCGGAGAAGCGCATCGCCGGCGACAGCGCCAGCACGCTCTGCAGCAAGTCCACGAGACTCTGATTGAACCGGAAATTCCGGAGCCCGCGCCGGATCTCGCCGCCTTCCACCAGGAACGTGCCGTCGCGCGTCATGCCGGTCATGATTTTCTGATACGGATCCACCTCGCGGATGTACCACAGCCGCGTCACCAGTATCGCGCGCTCGCTCGAACGGATCATCTCTTCCACGCTGGTCGAGCCGCCGCCGAAAACCACGTTCACCGGCGCTTCGCCGGTTTCGTTCGGCGCCGGAAATCCGTGGCCCGTGGGACTGGCCCCCGCGGCGAGCGCTGCCTGCCGCGAGTACGCCACGTCGCTTATGACTCCTCGCTCAACCAACCGCAATCGCCGCCGCGGCACGCCCTCGCCGTCGAACGGAGCGCCCGACTGCCCGGCATGGAACACATCATCGACGATGTCGACGTTTTCGCCGAACAACTTCGTGCCGACGCGGTCCAGCAGAAAGCTCCGGCCGTCGCGCAGCGCCGTGCCGCTGAAATCGAAGAACATCTGGCCGGCCAGGTCGAGCACGGCGGCGGGCTCCAGTATCACCGTGTACCGGCCAGGCGGCAATTCCACAGGACGCCGCGATGCTTCCGCCTTTTCGGCAGCCACGCGCGCCAGCGCCGCCGGATCGAGCCGCAGCCGGTCGCACGCGCTCCTCTTCGCCCATCCCGAACTGTCAGGCCCCATCACCGTGATCGAGGCCTGCGTCATCGTCTCGGAGTGATACGCGAACACGCCGCGCGAGTTGAGGATCGCAAATGCAGATTCGCCAGTGGAGTAAATCCCGGCCGCCGTGAAGCCGCGGCTCTCCGCTTCCGCGATCATGGCCGCCGCGGCCTGCGCCCGTTCGAGCGGCGTCGCATTCGCCGTAGAGTCGAAATGCCGCTCCACCGGCTCGATCGCCTCGGGTTCTGCAAGCGGCGGCAAATCCGGATCGCGCTCCTGAAGTCGCGTGAGCGCGATCGATTCTTCGACCACCTTTCGAATCGAGTCTGCGTCCAACCGGTTCGTCGACGCGCGAGCGGTCCGCCCGTCGATGACCGCGCGCACTGACAGGCCCGCGCCGCGTTCCGCAACGTTCTGGTGGATCGTATTATTCGCGAACCGCGTCAGCGCGTGACTCCCGCAGGAAATGGTTGCCTCCACGCCGCTGACGCCGGACGAGACGGCCGCCGCCCGCACGGCGCCGAATATCTTCTCGCACCACCGCCGCGTCAGCGGCTCGATTTCACTCGCCACCGTACGCGCTCCCGATTTTGATCTGCCGGAACCGCGACGGGCTCGCGCCGTGTCCGGTTCCCATCACCTGCTCCGGCTGCCCCTTGCCGCAATTCGGAGTGCCCCACAAAGTCCAGTGCCGCGCATCGGCGATGGCCGCGCACGCGTTCCAAAACTCGGTGCTGATGCCGCTGTAGCTCGGGTTCTTCAGCATCCGAACACGTTTGCCGTCGCGAATCTCCCATGCGATCTCGCATCCGAACTGGAAGTTGTAGCGCTTGTCGTCGATCGACCAGCTCTTGTTGGTCTCCATATAGATCGCGTGCGGAACGTCGAAAACTTCTTCAAGCGTCTGGCGCCCCGGCTTCAAGCTGACGTTCGTCATGCGGATGAGCGGGATCCGCTCCCAGCCGTCCGCCCGCATCGTGCCGTTCGAGCGGCTCAGGCCGGCCACCGCCGCGGTCTCGCGCGAAGTCATGTACCCCACGAAGCGCCCGTCGCGAATGATGTCGGTCGACTGGGCCGGGACCCCCTCATCGTCGAACGCGAATGTTCCGAGTCCGGGCCCGTGCTCCACGCGCGCATCGCAGACCACGTTGACGATCTCCGACCCGTACCGCAGTTTGCCGAGCTGATCGAGCGTCAGAAAGCTCATCCCCGCATAATTCGCCTCGGTACCGAGCACCCGGTCGAGCTCGATCGGATGGCCGACTGACTCGTGAATTTGCAACCCGAGCTGCGAGCTTTCCAGGATCAGATCGAAGACGCCTTCCGGACATTGATCGGCAGCGTGCAGCGCCACAGCTTCCTCAGCGGCCCTCGGCGCGTTCGCCAGCAGATCGAGTTCGTGGACCAGCTCGTAGCCCTTGAGCTGGTGCTGGCCGCCAAACGAGCTCGGATACGAACGTTTCTGAATCTCGCCGTCCTTGTACGACAACGCAGCGAAACCCGCCCCCGTCACCGTCCGGGTCTGATCGATCAAGCTGCCCGCCGACGAGGCAAACACCTGTCGCTGGCGCGAAAACTCCATCGACGCCTCCGCCATCGTGACGCCGGGATTGCGACGCAGCTCCGTGTCAATCGCGAAGAGTAATTGCAGATTCTGGCCGATCGAAATCGAAAACGGATCGATATCGCACGGCGAGGCCCACACGGCTTGGTGCGCGTCTTCCGGCGCCAGTACGACATCGCGCTTCCTGGCGACGCCGCTGGCGCGCGCAATCTCGACCGCGACGGCCGCTGCCGTGCCGATCCCCGTGGCGCTGAGGTCGTCGGTAGCGGCGAAACCCCAGCAGCCATTCTGTAACACGCGAATCCCTGCGCCCAGCGACGATGAGCTCGACGCGTCGCCGATGCGTCCGTTCTTCGTCGACACGCGCCGCTCACGCGCCTCGATCACCCGCACATCGGCGTAAGACGCGCCTCGCCCCACCGCCGCATCGATCGCATTCCGCGCCAGATCCTTCATCGACTACCCCTCCAGGTTTTTCGGTCAAGCACCCGTGCCCGATGTGAAGCGCTGGCTTCGCCTGCCCAGAGTCTGTCGCAACAGTCATCGTTGCGTTCCGCAATTCTCGCGTCTGGCAATGCAAGCCGCACCGCCTTTGGGCGGCTCGAAGCCAATAAAAGACCCTGGTCACCACACACAGATGTTATTAGGCGTCCCCGAGTTTTCGCTCCCGCCTCCGAACGGGGACGAAGTCCGGTGAACTCGGAATCCATAATACTTTGATGAGGCCCACGACAGCCTGAATAGCAGCCGCATCTTGTCGCTTTGAAGGTAGCACAGACAGCAGCCGAA